>DASUXS010000265.1:0-2945 GCA_036377855.1 Moraxellaceae bacterium | reverse complement strand
ATGGCGGGACGGCCCGCGCAGACTGTCATGAAATTCCGCTACGCCGACGGCCGCTGGCCCAACACCCTTGCCCTGCTCTATGCCTTCGCCGGCTATGGCCTGGGCTTCTTCCTGATCACGCAGCCTTCCCTGTGGCTGAACATTCCGGGCACCCTGCTGCTGGCGCATGCCATGGTGATTGCCAGCTACCTGGTGCATGAGTGTGCGCACAACACGATTTTCTCCAGCAACGAGGACAACGCCCGCCTGGGCAAGGTGCTGAACTGGCTGACCGGCGCCTGCTACGGCTCCTATGAAGTCATACGGCGCAAACACTTCCGCCACCATGTCGACCGCGCCGATGTAGTCGCCTTCGATTTCCGCGAGCATTTCCGGCAAAGGCCCTGGGCCGCGAAGATCATGAAGGCGCTGGAATGGGCCTATATCCCGGCCCAGGATCTCTATATGCACCTGCTGGTGCTGGTCGTGCCCTTCCGCCTGGAGTCCCGTCGTGGCGACCGTGGACGTGTCATCGCCACCCTGCTGCTACGCGGCGCACTCTTTGCCGCCATCGCCTGGCATGCGCCGCGCGTGCTGCTGCTCTATCCCCTGGCCTGGATGCTGACCGCCACGGTGCTGCGTTTCATGGATGCCTTCCAGCATACCTATGACCTGCTGGCCACCCTGGAGCAGCCGCGCGGCGAGGAAGTGAAGCGCTACGATGCCGCCTTCGAACATCGCAACACCTTCAGCAACCTGCATTCGCCGCAGTGGCCGTGGCTCAACCTCTTCACGCTGAATTTCGGCTACCACAACGCCCACCACGAAAAGCCGGCCGCCGCCTGGCACCAACTGCCGGCCCTGCACCAGTCCCTCTACGGCGACGACGACACGCAGCTGCTGCCGCTGAAAAACCAGCTCATCGCCTTCCACCGTTACCGCATGCAACGCCTGCTCAATACCGATGGTGGCGACACGCCGGTATTGCATGACAAGGGCCTGACCTTTGTCGGCGTGGACGGCGTTTCCTTCCTGACCGGGCATTGAGGAGTCGTTAAATGGATATCCGTTTCTACCGGACATTCTGGGGCGTGCGCAGCGGCGCGCGCAGCAGCTATATCGAATTTGCCGACGAGGCCCGTGCCGATGGCTATGACGGCCTGGAAGTGCCGGTACCGCTGGAAAAATCGCGACAGGAAGACCTGCGCTCTGCCCTGGATGAACACGGCTTCGACCTGGTCGCGGAAATCTGCACCGCTGGCAGCTATGTACCGGATCGACGCGCCACACCCACGCAGCATCGCGATGATTTCGAGCGCAAGCTGGAAGCCATACATCATTTCGGCGCCCGCCAGATCAACTGCATGGCCGGCTGTGATGCTTGGCCGCTGGCGCAGTCCGTGGATTTCTTTGGCGAGCTGATCGCTCTTGCAAAGCAGGCCGGCATTCCCATCAGCTTTGAAACACACCGCTCGCGCACGCTGTTCACCCCCTGGGTGGCGCGTGACATGGCGCTGGCCCTGCCGGAGCTGTATTTCACCTGCGATTTCAGCCACTGGTGCGTGGTCTGCGAACGGCTGATCGATACGGAAGACGATTCATTGCAAATCGTGGCGCCACGGGCCCGCCATATCCATGGCCGCGTCGGTTATGACCAGGGACCACAGGTGCCGCATCCCGCCGCGCCGGAATACGCAGCCGCCCTGGCCGCGCACCAGTGCTGGTGGGAACGCTGCTGGCAAGGCATGCAGGTGGCCGGTTTGAAGGAGTGCACGCTGACGCCGGAATTCGGACCCGATGGCTATCTGCATCACCAGCCTTTCACCGACATGCCCGTCGGCGACCTGCGCCAGATAAACCGCTGGATGCTGGAAACCGAACGCGCGCATTTCGCGCGTTGGCAGGGCTGAGCATGCCGGCCTGGATTCCGCTCTCCGTCCTGTTCTGGTCGTCGGTGCTGTGGGGACTGGCATGGTGGCCCTTGAAGCAGTTGTCGGCGCAGGGGCTGTCCGGCATCCCCCTGATCTTCATCGCCTACGGCAGTGTCGGGCTGTTGCTGCTGCCCGTTCTTTTCCTGCAAGGGAAAAGATGGGCGCCGCACTGGCCGCTGTTGCTGCTACTGCTGTGCTGCGGTGGCGTGGCCAATATCGCCTTTCCTGCCAGCATGATTTACGGCGACGTGATACGCAGTATGGCGCTGTTTTATCTGCTGCCGGTGTGGGGCGTGCTGGGCGGCCGGATTTTCCTGGGCGAACGCCTCACGGTGCCGCGTATGACAGCGCTTGGACTGGCGGTGACGGGCGCCCTGCTTCTTCTGGGCGGCCCTGCCATCCTGGACGCGCCGCCATCCTGGGTGGATGGCATCGCCATTCTTTCCGGCTTTGCCTTTGCCATGACCAATATCGGTTTCCGCGCGACACCGCAGCTGCCGGTGCCCAGCAAGGTGGCGGCGCTGTTCCTGGGTTGCCTGCTGTTTTCCGCGCTCATGCTGCTGGCCGGCCTGCAGCAATTTCCGGCAGGCATCGCCAGCAGCACGCTGGCAGGCGCGGTGGCTTTCGGTGTCGGCGGCCTGCTGCTGGCCACCGCCTGCACGCAATGGGCGGTGACAAAAATGCAGGCCGGCCGCTCCGCTGTGGTGATGGTCATGGAGCTGGTGGCGGCCGTCGCCAGTGCAGCGTTGATTGCGGGTGACCGCATGAGCCCGCTGGAAATGGCCGGTGGCCTGCTCATCCTGGGTGCAGCGCTGATAGAGGCCATCGCGCCCCAGCACGAGACAAACCAGGCCGGCGCGGTTCCAGCACAGGCTCAATAGGCCTCGGCAATCCGTTCCGCCTGCAGACGGGCACGCAACTCCGCCATGTCCGCGCCGGCTTCTGCCGCCCGTTCACACCAGAACGCGGCCTTGAGCGGATTGCGGGCCGTGCCTATGCCATAGGCATCCATCACGCAGAGACGACGCGCCGCTG
>DASUXS010000264.1:0-6399 GCA_036377855.1 Moraxellaceae bacterium | reverse complement strand
CTGGGCGTGATGGGCATGCTGCTCATTGCCGCCATTGTCTCCGGCCTCGTGGTCTACGGACCTTTCATGCGCAAACTGGAATTCGGCACCGTGCGCGCTACACAGACCCGCCTGAAATGGCTGGACCTGCACAACCTGCTGGGCGTGGTCACGCTGTCCTGGCTGCTGGTGGTGGGCGGCACCGGGGTCATCAACACCTGGGCCTCGCTGCTGATCAAGCTCTGGCAGTTCAACGAGCTGTCCGTGCTGATAGAGCCGTATAAAAAATTGCCGGAACCGCAGGTCTTCACCTCGCTGGATGCGGCCGTCGCCAAAGCCCGTGCGGTGGAGCCGGACATGACACCCGCCTTCATCTTCTACCCCGGCTATTTCCTGGTGGAAAACAAGCACCATATCGCCGTGCTGATGAAGGGCAATACACCGCTGACCTCGCGCCTGCTGAAACCGGTGCTGATCGATGCCGGCAGCGGTGAATTCACCGCCAGCGTGGAGCTGCCCTGGTATCTCAAGACCCTGCTGCTGTCACAGCCTTTGCATTTCGGCGACTACGCCGGGCTGCCGCTGAAAATCCTGTGGGCGCTGCTGGACCTGATCTCCATCGTGGTATTGGGCAGCGGGCTGTATCTCTGGTTTGCACGGCGGCGTTTGCAGGATGAACGTGTCAAACGTCTGGCGGACAAGCTGGCCGCGGAACAGGCAGGAACAGGAGCAGCGGCATGAAGAACCGTCAGGGCAATACTTTCTGGCAGATATGGGGCATGCCGCTGTTGCTGGCGGTGCTGACGATTTTCGGCCTGGTCGCAGCTTTGGTGGGTACGGGGATATGGCATGGGCTGGCTTGGATAGCCATCGCGGTGCCGGTGGGGGTCTGCCTGCATTTCGGGTGGTGGAAACGGCGGACAAACCCTTCGCAATACTCGGCTAGATAAACCATGTCGTCCCCGCGCAAGCGGGGACCCAGCGTCTTTGGCAGTGTCAGAAAAAGACGCTGGGCCCCGGCTTTCGCCGGGGCGACAGTTGAGTTGATAACAAGAGACAGCTTGCTGTGTGAGGCAGCTAAAGGCACTGGGCCCCGGCCTTCGCCGGGGTGACAGTTTTTCTGAAGGGTTGAGTGGATGATTCCCAATGAAAAAGCCCGCATTCGCGGGCTTTTTCATTTCGGCCAGATATCACTCCGGCTTGACCGTAATTTCCTTGGACCGCTGCGACAACCAGTCCTTGCTGATCGCCCAGGTCGTATGCGCCGCCTTGCCTCCGGTGAACACCCCGGCATGCCCGCCCGGCACGATATGGAATTCCTTGTCCTGCGAACTCACCACATTGAGGATGGCTTCCGCCGAGGCAATCGGCACGATCTTGTCGTTGTCGCCGGCAAAGGCCAGCAGGTTGCTGCGTATGTCCAGGAAGCTGGCCTCGCGCCCGCCGATGCGGATACGGCCCTTGGCCAGGCGGTTGTACAGGCCCAGCTTGCGGATCAGCTCCTGTATCGTGGCGCCCGGATAGTCCGGCATATTGGTGAACCATTCATTCATGGTCATGTAGCGCGAGACATATTCGTCATCCGCCATATTGCGTACCAGTTCGAGATAGCTGGACACCGTGCCCGCCGGATTCGTCATCTTGAACATCAGCGAGAGCCGGCTGCCCGGCACATGGAAGATGCCGCGCTGCATCTCGTCGATACGCAGGCCCGTGACCCGCCCCACCGCCCACACCGGCTTGCTCAGCAGGCGGTAGGCCGTGCCCACGAAACCCATCTTGTGCATGTCCACTGGCGAGGCGATGGTGACCAGGTTCACCACCTTGTTGTCGCGGCTGGCAGCCAGGTAAAGCAGGGACAGCAGGCCGCCCATGCAATAGCCCAGCATGGACTGCTCCTCGCTGCCGCTGTGCTCGCGTATGGCGCGCATGGCCTTGGGGAACCAGTCGGAAACGTAATGCTCCAGCGACAGGTCGCGGTCGTCCTCGCGCGGCGTGCCCCAGTCTATGAGATAGACGTCGAAACCATGGGCCAGGAAATACTTGACCATGGAACGGTCGGCCATGAGGTCGAATATCCAGGCAAACACGCCCAGGGGCGGCACCAGGACCAGGGGAATGGCGAAGCGGCGCTGGCGCACCTGGAAGCTGCGGCCCTCGATATTGAGTTCGCCCGGAGGCAGCGGCTTGTAATGTTTCACGCTCATCAGGCCGTCGCGCAGGATGATTTCATGCGGGGTCTTGTCGAGCTGGAGATAGCGCTGCTTGTTGAGGCGGCGCTGCACGGCATTGTTAACGAAGGCGGTACTGGTGCGGAGGAAACGCAGGGAACGGTCGAAAGGCTTGCTCATACATCCTCTATGCCCGCCAGGCGGCGGCGCGGTCTGCACACAGTGTAGGGGCGGCCGGCAATGGTCCCAAGGGCCTCTGTCCACGGCGGGGGCCGATGATGCCACCGGCCGGGGCGTACGCAAAGCCCGAATGGAATATGTAAATGAAGAATCGGTATTTTTAGAAATAAGAAGACCGGCCTAGTCTCTCCTCATTCCCGGGGCCACCCCCGGCCCATCACAAGGAGAACACCATGAGCCTGCGTCTTGGCGACATCGCCCCCGACTTCACCCAGGAATCCTCCATAGGCACCATCCGGTTCCATGAATGGCTGGGCAGCAGCTGGGGCGTGCTGTTCTCGCACCCGGCCGACTTCACCCCGGTCTGCACCACCGAACTGGGCCTGACCGCGAAAAACCAGGACCGTTTCGCCGAGCGCAACGTCAAGGTGCTGGCCCTGTCCGTGGACCCGGTGGACTCCCACACCCGCTGGATCAATGACATCAACGACACCCAGGGCGTGGAAGTGAGCTTCCCCATCATCGCCGATGCCGACCGCAAGGTGTCCCAGCTCTACGACCTCATCCACCCCAATGCCAGCACCACCGCCACCGTGCGCTCGCTGTTCGTGATCGACCCGCAGAAGAAGGTGCGCCTCATCATCACCTATCCCGCCAGCACCGGCCGCAACTTCGAGGAAATCCTGCGCGTCATCGATTCGCTGCAGCTGACCGACTCGCACAGCGTGGCCACGCCGGGCAACTGGAAAGACGGTGAAGACGTCATCATCGTGCCCTCGCTGCAGGACCCGGAAGTGATCGCGCAGAAATTCCCGCGCGGTTTCCGCGCCGTGCGCCCGTATCTGCGCTACACCCCGCAACCGAATCGCTAAAACCCGATATACCGGCGCAAGGGATGCGCCAACAGATTTCCTGAACGGAGAAACACCATGAGCACCGAAGCCGAACTGCAGCAGCGCCTGGACGACGTGGACGTGCTCGTATTGCCCGGCTGGAAGAATTCCGGCCCCGCGCACTGGCAGACCCTCTGGGAAGACAAGTTCCCGGAATGGCAGCGCGTGCAGCAGGGCAACTGGACGCATCCGCAGCGCGCCGACTGGATCGCCACGCTTGAGGCCCATGTCGCCGCCAGCCCGCGCCGTGTATTGCTGGTCGCGCACAGCCTGGGCTGCATCACCGTGGCGCACTGGGCGGCTCAGAGTGCGCTGGCCGACAAGGTGGCCGGCGTGCTGCTGGTCGCCCCGGCCGATGTCGAGCGCAGCACCGTGGCCAGCCCCTTGCGCAGCTTTGCTTCGATTCCGCGCAACCCGCTGCCCTTCCCTTCCTATCTGATTGGCAGCGACAACGACCCCGCCTGCACGGCCTGGCGCGCCTGCGATTTCGCCGAAGCCTGGGGCAGCACTTTCCAGCTGCTGTCCGGCGTCGGCCATATCAATGCCGATTCGCGCCTGGGTGACTGGGAGGAAGGCCTGGACCTGCTGAACGGCTGGCTGGCGCGCATACTGCCGCCGCCGGAGAACGCCGCCACGCCCTTCCGCTGGGCCGCCTGACACCCGGTCTGTTTCTTGCTGTCTTTTTACGGAAAGCTTTGCCTGCTAAAGCACTCTCTCCAGCCAAGACAGCAAGGACAGCCACCATGAGCGCACTCACCACCCTGGGAGCCCTGCACACCGCCATCGCCCTCATCGCCATCGGCAGCGGCCTGGCCGCACTGCTGGTGTACAAGGAGGTGTCGCCCGCCAGCAAACCCGGCCTGCTGTATATCTTCACCACCGCCATCACCGCCGCCAGCGGACTGGGAATCTTCCAGCATGGCGGCTTCGGGCCACCGCACGTGCTGTCCATCCTCACGCTGCTCGCGCTGGCCACTGGCATGGTGGCAGCCACCACCACCCTGTTTGGAAAATACTCGCGCCTGCTGGAAGTCGTCAGCTTCAGCTCCACGCTGCTTTTCCATCTCATTCCCGGTTTCACGGAATCGCTGACACGGCTGCCGGTGGGCGCACCGCTGCTGGCCTCTGCCGAGGCGCCGGAGTTCAAGGTGATTTACGGGGTGATCTTCCTGCTCTTCGGACTGGGGCTGGCCCTGCAGCTGCGCTGGCTGCGTGCGCAGGCACTGGCGCAACCGGGCTGAGGCTCAGGCCCGGAGCTTTTCCGCCAGGCCGGATTCGCGTTGCGGCAGCGTGGCCAGGGCGGCGGCGATGACGCCGTCGTTGCCGCAGAGGGAGAAGCGCGCTTTCGCACGGGTGACGGCGGTATAGACCAGGGGGCGGTCCAGCACCGGGGTTACCACATCCGGCAAAACCAGCAGCACTTCATCGAACTCGGAACCCTGCGACTGGTGCACGGTCATGGCCCAGGCCGATTCATGTGCCGGCAGACGGCCCGGGGCCAGTGCGCGGAATTCTCCCGGCGCACTTTCAAAGAAAACACGCAGGCCGTCCAGTGTGGGCAGGCAGAGGCCGATATCGCCGTTGAACAGCCGCAACGCGTAATCATTGGCGCGCACGATCACGGGACGCCCCGCATACCAGGCGGGATGCCCCGTATCCAGCAAGGCATTCAATCCTTCGACACCGGCCACGCCCTGGCGATGCGCGCACAGCACACGGAATTGCTGGAAGGCCGCAAAGGCCGCGGTCACATCCGCCGTGGCGGCCGCATGGCGGAAAGCGGCATAGCCTGACTGCACGGCGGCGCGCAGCGTAGCGGCCGCAGTGCGACCCACTTCGCCGCCTTGCGCCAGCGTCTGCAGGAAAGCCGCGGCATCGCCGCGACGCGCACTGCCGGCCAGTGCGGCAATGCCGCTGTCGGCAGCGAAGCGATAGCTGCGCGTGAGCTCGACCCGGCAATCGCCCAGCACTGACGTTGCCACATCCGGCTGTACTTCCACGCCATAAGACGCCAGCGTGGCAGCGAGTTCGGCACTCATGCCACCACCGGCACAGAGATCACCAAACACGCTGCCGGCTTCCACCGACGCCAGCTGGTCGCGATCACCCAGCAGGACCAGGCGCGCATCGGCGGGCAAAGCGGCCAGCACGGCCTGCATCAGGGCCAGGTCTATCATGGAGGCTTCGTCCACCAGCAAGAGATCGCAGGCCAGCGGACTGTTTTCATCGTGGCGGAAACGGCCGGTATCACCTTGCGCACCCAGCAGGCGGTGCAGGGTCTGCGCGGTTTCCGGAATCTGTGCCAGCACGTCGGCAGGCAAGGCGAGTTTCTGTTTGGCGGCACGCAGTGATTCGGAAAGACGCTGCGCGGCCTTGCCGGTGGGCGCCGCCAGCAGGATGCGCAAAGGCTTTGAACCAGCCTGGGCCTGCAACAGCGCCAGCATCTTCACCACCGTGGTGGTCTTGCCGGTACCGGGACCACCGCTGACCAGGGTGAGGGCGCGGAACTGCGCCAGCAAGGCGGCGAGTCGCTGCCGGTCCTGCGGATCTGCCGGGAACAATGCATCCAGATCGTGCTTGAGGGCCTGCGGATTTGCCGGCTCAAGGACCTGCGCTGCACGGGTCCGCAACGAGGCGGCGACAGCTGTTTCATGGGCGTGGTAACGCGCCAGATAAAAACGGCCGCTGTCTTCCAGGATGAAGGGCCGGTAATCACCAGGCCGCCCTACCCAGCCACTGCCTTCCCATTCCGCCCGCGCCGCGTCATCCACGCGTATGCAGACATGGCCGGCTTCCACCGCCAGGTAAAGCGCTTCAATGGCTTCACGCAATGCGGCCGGCAAGGCCGGCGCTTCGCGATCCAGCCATTGCCGGGTGGCTTGCCACAGGGTGGACGTATTCATGCCGTCACCCCCGCCTTGCCCATCAGGGCATCCAGCGCTTCTACCAGCGCCAGCGAAGGCCGTGCCGCATAGACACCGCGTGTCGCTGCCGCGATGCCGCGCAGGAAAAGATAGCGCACGCCGCCCATGTCGCGTTCGTAGTCGTAATCTTTTTTCACGGTTTTCAGGTGGCGGTGCAGCGCCAGCACATAGAGCCAGTACTGCAGGTAGTAATGCGAATCCGCCATGGCCTGCTGCAGGCGGGCCGGGGTGTAGGCGCTGTCGTCCGCCCCC
>DASUXS010000263.1:0-2775 GCA_036377855.1 Moraxellaceae bacterium | reverse complement strand
CGGCGAACTGGCTGCTGGGCAGCAGTTTCCGCGACACCCTGCAGCAGAAGGCGCGTTTCCGTTTCGATGACGACCTCGCCGACTCACTCAAGGACTTCCGCGATTTCCAGCAGGACGTGGGCGGTGGCATGGTGCTCAAGGGCGGCATCAGCCGCGTGCGGCCGCAGGCCCTGTATTTCAGCCAGGACCGACTGTGGGCCTATGTGCTGGTGGATGGGCGGCTGCAGCTGGACATGAAGGGGAAATAAGCCCCCCGCTTAAACCTGAACAAATCCCCGTTCGCCCTGAGCTTGTCGAAGGGCGATGACGTCCGGGGGGCGGGGCCGGTCACCCTTCGACAGGCTCAGGGCGAACGGTTGTGGGAGTTTGGAGAAAGCAAAGACGCTGGGCCCCGGCTTTCGCCGGGGCGACAGGGAGAAGTGAGCAGGCGTCAGTGATTGAGTCTTCCGCAAAAGCTCCGTAGCCGCAGCCAGCCAACAGCCAACAGCCAACAGCCAACAGCCAACAGCCAACAGCTAACAGCTAACAGCTAACAGCCAACAGCTAACAGCCAACAGCAGAGGCTGGCTTTAATGCGGTGGAAAGTGAGTTCCAAAAGAAAAAGCCCGCATCGTGCGGGCTTTTTTTATTCGGCGATTTCAGCCGGGGAAAGGGCTCAGGAAGCCGGTGCCAGCTGTTTGATCAGGCGCGCCAGCTCGGCTTCGTCGGCGGGCTTGCAGACATAGGCGCGGGCGCCCTGGCGCAGGCCCCAGACGCGGTCGCTTTCCTGGGTCTTGCTGCTGATCATCACCACGGGGATGTGCGCGGTTTCCTTGTCCTGGGAAAGGCGGCGCGTGGCCTGGTAGCCGTTCACGTCGGGCATGACCACGTCCATGAGGATGACGTCGGGCTTCTTTTCCTTGGCGGCGGCGATGCCGGACAAACCGTCATCGGCGAACAGGAAGTTGTGGCCGTATTTCTTCAGCATGCTGTAGATGGCGAGCTTGTCGGTGGGGGAGTCATCGACAATCAGAACGCGGGCCATGGCCGCTTCTCCTTTCCGGATTTGGAGGGAAGCATATGCGCAGTTGATGACAGCCTGTAGTCCTGTCTGCCCGGTCTGCGGGCTTTTTCACATTTCGCCGGCTGAACGGCGGGTCGACGGGACTGGCGGCGCGCCCGGCGGGATGAGCGGCCCGGCCGCGCTGTCGTCGGCGCTGCCGGGCGCTGCAAAAACTCAGCGGTGTTCCAGCTCGCGCAGGTGTTTGCGGGTGAGGTCCAGGAAGCGTGGCGTGGGGCCTATGTCCTCGTAGAGCGGGTCGCCGAATTCGTCTTCGCCCACCTGGCGGTTGCCATGCACGTAGGGGAAGGCCTGCTCCACCTCGTTCAGGGCGTAATGCAGGAGATCGGCCATGATGTCGGCGGTGTCACAGCCGGGATACATTTCCGCCAGGGCCTGCAGGCGGGCGGCATCGTGGTGGTCGAGATCGGCCTGTAGCGTGACGCGGGGAAGGGACGGGCGGGAAAGGGACTGCCAACGGCCCAAAAGCTGCTGCATCTTCATGGTGTCCTCCGGAATGAAGCAGGTGCCCTAAAGCTAGCACCGTATCGCGCGCCCGGCTTGTGACGGCGGCAGCAGCTCACGAATTTTCAACAGCCGCCACATGGCGGTTACGTCGGGGATTCGCGACAATCGGGCCTTGTCACGATTTTTCCTCAGGGAGAGAGTTCATGAACCGTCGCAGCCTGCGTACCACCTCCTTGCTGCTGCTGGCCAGCCTGGCCTGCACCAGCCTGCCCGTCCAGGCCGTGGTCATCACCACGGAAGAAGCCACCGCCGTCAGCACCGCGCTCTCACCCGAACGCGACCGTCTCGCCGCCGCCCTGGCGCGTGCCGATGTGCAGGCTGAGCTGGCGCGTTATGGCGTCGGCGTGGAACAGGCGCAGGCCCGCGTGGCCGCGCTGTCGGATGAGGAAGTGCAGCGCCTCATCCAGAAATTCGATGAAATGCCTGCCGGCGGCAGCGTGCTGGGTGTCATCGTGTTTGTCTTCCTGGTGCTGCTGGTGACCGACATCCTCGGTCTCACCAAGGTTTTCCCCTTCACCCGCCCCATACGCTGACATGACGCGAAGCCCACTATGACGCGAAGCCCACTATGAAAAGAGGCATGCTGGCCGCGCTGGCCGTGTCCGTCCTGCTCGCGGCCTGCACCGCCCCCCAGACCAAGGGCCTGCGCACGGCCTTGCCGGCCGATGCCAAACCCGTCGACATCGCCGGCGTGCCGTTCTTTCCGCAGGAGGACTACCAGTGTGGTCCGGCCGCGCTGGCCACCCTGCTGGATTACACCGGCCTGCAGACCACGCCGGCCGATCTCGTCGACCAGGTCTATGTGCCAGGCCGCAAGGGCAGCTTCGGCATAGAGATGGCGGCTGCCGCGCGCAAGCAGGGCCGCCTGGTGTATTCGCTGGCTCCGCACCTGGGCGCCCTGCTGACGGCGCTGGAGCAGGGTTATCCGGTGCTGGTGCTGCAGAACAACGGCCTGGGCATCTATCCGGTCTGGCATTACGCCGTGGTGGTGGCGGCCGATCGCCGTGCGGAAAAGCTGTGGCTGCGCTCCGGCCGTACCGAGCGCCTGGAAATGACCTTCTCCACCTTTGAACGCACCTGGAAACGGGCGGATTACTGGGGTGTGCTCATCCTGGACCCGGCCAAGGTGCCGGATTCGCTGGAGCCGCGTGTCGTCGTACGCGAACTGGCGCTGATGGAAAGCCTGGGGGCGGTGAAGGAGGCGCAGG
>DASUXS010000262.1:0-5973 GCA_036377855.1 Moraxellaceae bacterium | reverse complement strand
TGACGACCGCCAGCAGCGTTTTGCCGATCGCGCCCCGCGCGAAGGGGGCTTTGCCGACCGCAAGCCACGTGAATTCGGTGATCGTCCGCCGCGCGATTTTGGCGACCGCAAGCCCCGCGAATTTGGTGATCGCCAGCCGCGTGAATTCGGCGATCGCAAACCCCGCGATTTCGGTGACCGCCAGCCGCGTGAATTCGGCAACGCCGCCCCGCGCCCGCCGCGTGACGACAATTTCGGCAACCGCGCCCCGCGTGAGTTCAACGACCGTCCGCGCCGTGACGATCGCCAACCGCGTACGGAAGGTGGTTTCGGTGAATTCCAGCGCCGCGATTTCATGGAGCGCACCGGCCTGGACCGTCGCCCCCGCAGCGAAGGTGGCTTTGGTGACCGCAATGCCCCGCGCCGTGATTTCGGCGACCGCAAGCCCCGCCCCGAAGGCGGCTTTGGTGATCGCAAGCCGCGCCGTGACGGTGCCGGCTTCGGCGATCGCCGCTTCGGTGACCGTGGCGGCGTGCGTGAAACCGTCTACGGTGAGCGCCCGGTGCGCGAAGCCGGCGAGCGTCCCGCCGTGCATGTGGAGCACAAGCCGCGCCGCCGTTTCGAAGGTGACAACCGTCCCCAGCGTGACGAGGACTTCGGCAACCGCTGAGTTCGCGCCTGCCTGAGGGCAACCATAAAAAAAGCCGGCAACTGCCGGCTTTTTTTATGGGTTTTATAGCCATGACTTCCGATACAACTCGTCATCCCCGCGCAGGCGGGGACCTCCATGACATACAGCGGGCCTTAAAAAATGCCCTGCCGGATTCAGGAGATCCCCGCCTGCGCGGGGATGACGGCTCTGAAATCAATCCCTTCTTTAAGACCTGCCCCTCACTCCAGCGCCGACCAGGGCCGCGCCCGGTTGCGGCCGCTGCTCTTGGCGAAATACAGGGCCTGGTCGGCATTGGCGATCAGGCCCTCCTCGCTGCTGCCGTCTGCGCCCGGCTGTATCGACGCCACGCCTATGCTGACCGTGACGCGGTCGCTGGCGCGCGAGCTGCGGTGCGGCAAGTTCTGCTCGAAGACATTCGCCACCACTTCTTCCGCGATATTCAGGGCATCGGCCTCGCTGGAGCCCGGCAGGATGAGGGCAAATTCCTCGCCGCCATAGCGCGCCGCCACGTCGCCGGGGCGGCGGGCAAAAATCGCCAGCGTCTGCGCCACCTTGCTCAGGGTTTCATCGCCGGCCTGGTGGCCGTAGGTGTCGTTGTATTGCTTGAAGCTGTCGATATCCAGCATGAGCAGCGCCAGCGGATAGTGGCCACGCTCGGCGCGGCGGAATTCTTCGGTGAGGCGGCTGTCGAAATGGCGGCGGTTGGCGATACCGGTGAGAGCATCGCTGCGCAGCAGCTGCTGCAGATGCGAATTGCTTTCCTCCAGGTCCTGCTGGTTGAACTCCAGCAGGCATTGCTGCAGGTAATCCGACCGCGCCGAACGCTCCATCATGTAGTTCGCCACTAGGCAAAGCAGGCCGGCGAAGGTGATGAGCATGATGTCGATGAGATGGGTTTCATGGCTGCCGGCAAAGGGCAGGCCCAGCAATGCCGCCGCGCTGCCTATGGTGATCACCGCGACGCAGGCCATGGCATAGGCGAACTGCATGCGCAGCAGCGCCAGGCCGAAAATCTGTATCAGCATCAGCGTGTCGATATAGATGCGCGCCAGCGGCGAATCCACGAAGAAGGCCATGAGCATGAAGGCGGCCGCGCCGCCTATGGTGGCCATCATCAGCACGCCCTGTTGCAGGCGGGCCAGGGCCGGCCGCATCACCATGAACAGCAGGATGAGCACCGCAGGCATGACGATGCCGAAGCGTATGAAGACGGGCATCATGCGCTGGCTTTCGGGAATCAGGAAATCTTCGAACCAGGAAATGAGGATGGCCAGCGCCCCCACCGCCAGGCCCAGGGCCATGTGGTCGCGGTAGCGGTTGGCGTAAAAGGCCTGGAAGGCCGTTTCCAGCGGCTCGGCCCAGGCCAGCCGCCAGCGCAGGCCCTGGCCAGCCTGCCAGGCGGACTCGTAGAGCTGGCGATCTTGCGGGACGCGGGGCGATGGCGTCATGGCGACTGCTTTGGCTAGGACAGGTTCCAGCTTAGCAAAACCGGACCCGGGTGAATTGACCTGGGCTACCGCCGCCCGGCGTGGCCGGGCCAGCCCAGCCTCAGTAACCCAGGGCGATATTGAAGCTGAAGAAGATGGTGGGTTCGGCCGTCAGTTCGTTGCCGGTGACGTCATTCTTTTCCTGCTGCGCGGCACCCAGGCCGACAGTGAGTTCGGCGCGCGTGTATTCGCCCACCCAGTGGTAACCCATTTCGCCACCGCCGCCAATGCGCTGGTAGGTCTCGCCATCCAGCACGTCACCGCTGACCTGGCCGCCGAACAGTCCGATGTAATAGCCGCTGCCATGGGCATCGTCCGTGGTCAGGGCACGACGCCAGCTCATATTGGTGGCAAAGCCCTCTCCAATATTGTGGAAGCGGCCGGCACGCACCATGAAATTGCCCCAGCCCGTCACCACCTCGACATTGGCATTGATCATGTCCTGGAACAGGCCGATCCCGACATAGAGGTTGTCCTTGTCCTGGGAGGCCGCTTTCTTGGCCGCGGGCGCGGCAGCGGGTTCATCGGCAAGGGCAGCGAGGGGGGCCGCCAGCAGGGTGGCCAGCGCAAGGGTCTTGAACAATCTGGACATGGGAATTCCTGTCGCCACCACAGATGCCCGCACGGGCCCTGCAGCTTTGTTGTTTTGCGTGCCGCCGGGGGCGGACACATGAGCGGCCGAGTTTAAAGAGGCGCCTGCGACTCAGCAAGGCCGCCGGGGCCATGGGCCGGGCCGGCTCCCGTCAGGCGAGCCGGAAGCCCAGCGCGGCCAGCACGGCGCCGCGCACATCCCCGGCCGGCAGGCGCATGCGCCAGGCCGTGAACTCATGGCGCGGCGGGTAGTGCTTGCGCAGCGCGTCGAAGGCCTGGGCCGGATCCACCGCCTGCAGGCTGGCGCGCAGGGCCTGGTCATCACGCGGCAGCGGGCAGGCCTGCTGCAGCAGCGCCGCCAGGCCGGGCTGCACGGCCTGCAGCAGCGGCAGCTCCACCACCGGCTGCAGCTGCGCCAGGCTGGCCGTGGCCGGCAGGCCGAAATGCCGGCAGAAGGCCTGGTGGATCATGGCCGTGCCCCGCCATTTGCCTTCCTGGCTATAGCCGGCCACATGCGGTGAGCCATAGCGCAGCAGGGGCAGCAGGGAAGCGCGCAGCTGCGGCTCCCCCTCCCACACATCCAGCACCGCGGTCAGCGCCTGCGGCCGCCGCCGCAGCTCGGCCTCGAGCGCGGCGTTGTCGACCACAGCACCACGACTGGCATTAATAAGGAGGCTGGCGCGCATGCCGGCCAGGGCGCCGGCATCCAGCCAGTGCCGGGTGGCATGGGGACCGTCGCGGGTCAGCGGCACATGCAGGCTGAGGATGTCGGCACGCTGCAGCAGCGTTTCGCGCGTGACCAGCTCGACGCCCGCCTCCGGCTCCGTCACGAAAGGATCACAGGCCAGCACCGTGAAACCCAGGGTGCGGGCCAGGGCCAGCACCTGGCGGCCGGTATTGCCCAGGCCGACGATGCCCAGCGTGCGCTGCGCCGGCGTCCAGCCCTGCTCCTCGGCCAGGGAGGCCAGCACGGTGGCCACATACTCTCCCACCGCGCGGGCATTGCAGCCGGGGGCCGAGGCCACCGTGATGCCACGAGCCGCCAGCGCCGGCAGGTCGAGGTGGTCGGTGCCTATGGTGGCCGTGCCCACGAAACGCAGGGCCGATCCTTCGAGCAGCGCCGCATCCACGCGGGTGACGGAGCGCACCAGCAGGGCATCGGCAGCGGCCACGTCGGCTGCCCGGATGTCGCGCCCGGGCAGGCGCCGGATTTCGGCCAGCGCCCCGAAGAACTCGGGCACCAGCGGCATGTTCTCGTCCGCCACGATGCGCATCGCCATCATCCCCTGCGTCAAAAGCGGGCACTTTGCCGCCCCCGGGCCTGGCTGGCAAGCCGTCACGCCCGGTTCAGGACGTCGTCATTTGCGCCCTCTACCCTGTCCGGGGCGGACAGCCTGCATTTTTTCACAGACCAACGGCAGAGGGAGCCGGTGAACGTCAGCCCATGTCCTTGCAAATGCCTGCTGATGCGGCAAATATCCGGCGACGGTACTGCCTCGCAATCACAACTTTGTTGCATGAAATAGCGCATGCAAAACCCTGATAGTTATTGGTTTCGAGGCTTTGACGGACGAATGGTGATGTGCGTTAATAGTTCGCAATACAAGGGCGCAGACCGGCTTGCAGGGAGTATCGCAACCGGCAAAAGACCCGCTATTCGAGCACAGGAACGGCTCACGCCTTTTATTCAAAACCCATCTGTTTCTGGATCATCGCAATGAATCGTGGACGCCTGCTTGCCCTTTCCTTCATGGGGCTGACTGCCGCTGGACTTTCTTCCTCCCTGCTCGCCGCCGACGCCCCGCTGCCTTCCGACCTGCAGGGCATGAAGGGCGAGCTGCTCAACCTCAACCGCGACATCTCCCAACTGGAAAGCGAACTGCTCTTCCCCAGCGCCGAAACCGCCGTGGTGGTGTCCGTGGAAGCGGGCTCCGGCGTGAAGGTGGTCGACGTCAATGTCCTCATCGATGACAAGAACGTGGGCTACCACTACTACAGCGACCAGGAATACACCGCCCTGGGCAAGGGTGGCATGCAGCGCATCTATGCCGGCAACCTCACCAGCGGCCAGCACACGCTCAAGACCGTCATGACGGGCTACGACCCGGGTGGCAAGGAATTCCAGCGCACCGCCACCTACACCTTCAGCAAGGGCGCCGCCCGCAAGGTGATCGAAATCAAAGCTGCCGACAATGCCTCGCATACGCAGGGTGAAATCCGCTTCCGGGAGTGGGAAATCCAGTAATACAGGCAGCCATACCGGCACCCCAGCCGTACCAGGATCACTAGGGCCATGAATCAGCCGTTCCGTTTTCGACGCGCCCCGCAACTTCTCGCGATCGCCGTCGCCACTCTTGCCCTGCACCAGGCTGCCGATGCCGCCGACCTGCGCAAACGCCTCAATGTGCGCCAGGAAGCCAGCGAAGTCGTGCTGGGCGAGACCATGTACCAGTTCTACCAGGGCAACAGCTTCACCGCCCTGAACAACATCCTCCTCGCCAAGGCCATGGGCCGCATCGATGACAGCGTGACCTCCTCGGAAGTGCTGCTCGGCGACCTCTATACCGCCTTCGGCATGCCCGACGAAGCCGACAATGTCTTCTCGCGCGTGATCACGCGCGACATGCGTTCGCAGACGCGCAACGAGACCCTGTTCCGCAAGGGCCGCCTGCAGTACCGCCAGGGCAATTACTTCGAAGCCGAACGCGTGCTGAACACGCCGCTGGACACGCAGATCACCGAGATCGAGGCCGAGCGCCGCGTGATGCTGGCCAATGTGCTGATGAGCCGCAACGAGTTCGCTGAAGCCCGCAATGTGCTGAGCCCGATTCCGCTGGACACCCAGCTCGGCGCCTATGCCACCTACAACACCGGTGTCGCCCACCTGCGTGCCGACCGTTCGCCCGAAGGCGTGCGCCTGCTCGAGCAGGTCATGAACCTGCCGGTGAGCGATTCCGAAACCAATGCGCTCAAGGACCGTGCGGCCCTGGCCATAGGCTTCAACTACCTGCAGCAGCAGGAGCCGGACAAGGCCCGCGATGCCCTGGTCAATGTGCGTCTCGAAGGTCCTTTCTCCAATTCCGCGCTGCTGGCCCTGGGTTATTCCAACTTCGAAAAGAAGGACTACAAGCGCGCCCTGTCTTTCTGGCTGGAACTGCTGAACCGCAACCCGGGCGATCCTTCCGTGCAGGAAGCCATGATTTTCGCCCCGCGCGCCTATGAGGCGCTGAATGCCAACCAGCA
>DASUXS010000261.1:0-2602 GCA_036377855.1 Moraxellaceae bacterium | reverse complement strand
CACGGAAAACAGCGCCCGGCGGCGGATTCAGCTTGCCGGTGAGCGGTTCGCCCTGGCCGCGCGCCGAGGGCAGCGAGCTGGCCAGCAGCGAATAACTGCGTCCGGTGGAATCGAGGAAATGCGCGAACTGGTTGCCACGGCCTTCGGCCTTGGCGAAGAAGGCATCGCCAGCCTTGTAGGAAAGGCCGACGGCATCGACTTCATGCCCCTTGGCCTGGCGTACCCAGCCCTTTTCCGACAGCACGACGGTGACCGGTTCGCTCGGGGTGAGCTCGGTTTCGGACATGGCCTGGGCTTCACGGCGCGTGACGATGGGCGAGCGGCGTTCATCGCCATACTTTTCCATGTCTTCGGTGAATTCCTTCACCAGCAGCTTCTTCATTTCCGCATGCGAGCCCAGCAGCTTTTCCAGGCCCTTGCGCTCGATGGCCAGCTCGTCCTGCTCGCCACGTATCTTCATTTCTTCCAGCTTGGCCAGGTGGCGCAGCTTGAGTTCGAGGATGGCTTCGGCCTGCACATCGGAAATGCCGAAGCGCTCCATGAGCACGGGCTTGGGTTTGTCTTCCTCGCGGATGATGCGTATCACTTCATCGATATTGAGGAAGGCGACCAGCAGACCGTCCAGGATATGCAGGCGGTCAATCACCTTGTCCAGGCGGTGCTGCAGGCGACGGCGCACCGTCAGCAGGCGGAATTCCAGCCATTCGGTGAGGAAGTCCATCAGGCCCTTCACCTGCGGGCGACCGTCGAGGCCGATCACGTTCATGTTGACGCGATAGGTCGACTCCAGGTCCGTGGTGGCGAAGAGATGGTTCATCAGCTGCTCGACATCGACGCGGTTGGAGCGCGGCACGATGACGAGGCGGGTGGGATTCTCGTGGTCGGATTCATCACGCAGGTCGGCTACCAAGGGCAGCTTCTTGGCCTGCATCTGCTCCGCGATCTGCGCCAGGATCTTGGCGCCGGACACCTGGTGCGGCAGCGCTGTCACCACGATGTCGCCGTCTTCCACCTCATACACGGCACGCATGCGCAGGCCGCCGCGGCCGGTGGCGTACATATTGATGAGCTCGTTGCGCGGCGTGATGATTTCCGCATTGGTGGGGAAATCCGGACCGGGCACGATGTCACAGAGTTCGTCCAGGGAAATGCCCGGGTCCTGCAGCAGGGCGATACAGGCGCGGGTGATTTCCTTGAGATTGTGCGGCGGCACATCGGTGGCCATGCCCACGGCGATACCGGTGGTGCCGTTCAGCAAGAGATTGGGCAGGCGCGCCGGCAGCACCTTGGGCTCTTCCAGGGTGCCGTCGAAATTGGGCTGCCAGTCCACCGTGCCCTGCTCCAGTTCGGAGAGCAGCACTTCGGCATAGGGCGACAGGCGCGATTCCGTGTAACGCATGGCGGCGAAGGATTTGGGATCGTCGGGCGAGCCCCAGTTGCCCTGGCCATCTACCAGCGGATAGCGGTAGCTGAAAGGCTGCGCCATCAGCACCATGGCTTCGTAGCAGGCAGAATCGCCATGCGGATGGTATTTACCCAGCACGTCACCCACGGTACGCGCCGACTTTTTGTACTTGGCCGTGTTCTTCAGGCCCAGCTCGCTCATGGCATAGACGATGCGGCGCTGCACCGGCTTCAGGCCATCGCCGATATGCGGCAGCGCGCGGTCCATGATCACGTACATGGAGTAGTTGAGATAGGCCTGCTCGGTGAAAGCAGCCAGCGGGCGGCGTTCGCTTTCGTCGAAATCCAGGTTCATTGAATCCGTCATTTCTTCACCAACTTATTTATTTCCCTCTCCCCGCAAGTGGGGAGAGGGGAAAAATACTTACACGTCGACTTCGGCCAGGTTGCCCTTGGTTTCCAGCCAGCTCTTGCGGTCACCGGCACGCTTCTTACCCAGCAGCATATCCATCATTTCGTTGGTGGCATTGGAATCATCCAGCACCAGCTTGACCAGGCGGCGCGTGTCGGGCGCCATAGTGGTTTCACGCAGCTGCAGGGGATTCATTTCACCCAGGCCT
Organism: Moraxellaceae bacterium; assembly: GCA_036377855.1. Classification (GTDB taxonomy): domain Bacteria; phylum Pseudomonadota; class Gammaproteobacteria; order Pseudomonadales; family Moraxellaceae; genus UBA2031. Next base: position 578 of record DASUXS010000261.1, on the reverse strand, counting down.
TTGAAGCGCTGCACATTGGGTTTGCCACGTTTCTTTTCCGCTTCCAGGCGATCGAGGATGCCGCGCTTCTCGTCTTCGTCCAGGGCGTAGTAAACCTCCTTGCCCAGGTCGATACGGTAGAGCGGCGGCATGGCGACATAGATATGGCCGCGCTCCACCAGCGCCCGGAAATGCTTCACGAACAGCGCGCACAGCAGCGTGGCGATATGCAGGCCGTCGGAGTCGGCGTCGGCCAGTATGCAGATCTTGCCGTAGCGCAGGCCCTCCAGGTTTTCCGAGGCCGGGTCCACGCCTATGGCGACGGCGATGTCATGCACTTCCTGCGAGGCCAGGATTTCGCCGGAGTCCACTTCCCAGGTATTGAGAATCTTGCCGCGCAGCGGCATCACGGCCTGGAACTCGCGGTCGCGCGCCTGTTTGGCGGAACCACCGGCGGAGTCACCTTCCACCAGGAAAAGTTCGGAGCGCGTGATGTCGGACAGCGAGCAGTCCGCCAGCTTGCCCGGCAGCGCCGGACCCGCGGTGATTTTCTTGCGCGCCACCTGCTTGCTCTGGCGCAGGCGCTTCTGGGCATTGGC
>DASUXS010000260.1:0-2411 GCA_036377855.1 Moraxellaceae bacterium | reverse complement strand
TACGCATGTACTGGTCGCGTATCGCGACATCTGCACTACTACGAGCCGCCTGGGCGGCTTTGTCGGCCTCGGCCTTCAGTCGATTGAGTTCGCTTTGCTCCACCTCTTTCTGCAGCGCGGCCATTTCATCATCAATGGCGCTGCGGTTCAGTGTCGGCTGTTTGATCAGCGGTTTGGGCGGCGCCGCCTTCACCGGCTCGGGCTTGGCCACGGGCTTTTCCGGCACCGGCTTTTCCGGAGCGGGTTTCTTTTCCACCGGTTTAGGCAGGGCGATCTTGGGAACGTCCTTGGCCACGGGTGGCGGTTCCACCGGCTTGGGCGGCGGCACCGGCTCCGGCTTGGGCTCCGGTTTAGGTTGCGGCTGGGGCTCGGGGACAGGCTGGGGTTTGGGCTCAGGCTGCGGCGGTGTCACCGCCCGCGGGCTGACCAGCACGGCTTCAATCACCGGAGGCTCCACCACCTTAGGCGGCATATGCAGATAGGGCAGCAGCACGATCAGGCCCAGCACCGCCACATGCAGCAGCAAGGATTTTTTCAGCGCGCTCTTTTGGGCAGGCGCACTGACGGTCCGTCTGCTGGCATTAGCGCGCAACATCGGGCTCCGCCTGGGTGAGCAGGCCCACATTGGGCACGCCGGCCTGCTGCAGCCTGGCCATCAGGGTGATGACCACGCCGTAATTCACGCGGCGGTCGCCATTGACCAGCACCGGTGCCTGCGGTGTTTTCTGCAGGGCGGCTTCCACGGCATCAGTGATTTCTTCGCGGCCTACGCGACGGTCGGCAGCATTACCCTGTTTCAGCCAGTAACTGCCGTCGGCCTTGATGGACACGATGAGGGGATCGCGATTCTTTAAGGTGAGATTGTCGGTGACCGCCTTGGGCAGTTCCACCTGCAGGCCCTGGGTGAGCATGGGCGCCGTCACCATGAAAATCACCAGCAGCACCAGCATGACGTCGATATAGGGCACGACGTTCATTTCGGCGACCGGCTTTTTTCTTTCGCGGCGGAAGGACTTTTCCATGGTGGTGTTTTTCCCGGGGCCTTAGTGCCGCGAATGCGTTTCGCGGTGCAGGATGCCGGAGAACTCGTCCGCGAAGGTTTCATAGCGGGTGAGCAGGGCATCGCTGCTGGCGGAGAAGCGGTTATAGGCCAGCACCGCGGGAATGGCGGCGAACAGGCCCATGGCGGTGGCGATCAGCGCCTCGGCGATGCCGGGGGCCACCACGGCCAGCGTGGCCTGCTGCACTTTGGCCAGGCCGATGAAGGAGGTCATGATGCCCCACACGGTACCGAAGAGGCCGACATAGGGGCTGGTGGAGCCGACACTGGCAAGGAAATTGAGGCTGGCTTCCAGGCGCGTCTGCTCCTGCGTGAGGGCGATGCGCATGGCGCGCGACACGCCCTGCATCACGGCATCACCGTCCGCGCCTTTTTCGCGCAGACGCATGAATTCCTTGAAACCGGAACGGAAGATGTTTTCCTGGCCGGTGAGTTCGGGATGGCGGTTCACCTGCTGGTAGAGCGCGTTGAGATCGCCACCGGACCAGAATTTTTCATCGAACTGGTCGGCCGCGGCCTTGGCGGAGGCATACAGCGAACGGCGCTGGAAGATGATGGTCCAGGAGTACACGGAGGCGGCGACCAGGGCCAGCATCACCAGTTGCACGATCAGGCTGGCGTGGCTGATGAGATGCCAGAGGGACATGTCGGGGGCCGTAGTTGTCATGCTGCAGGGCTTCCGGGGGGAGTGGCGTAACGGGATTTGAGCAGTGCCAGCAGCCGCTCGGGCAGGGCACGGGGTTTGAGATCAGAACGTTTCACGCAGGCAATGTCGATGTCGCCGCTCACCAGCACGTCATCCTGGCGCCGCACTTCCTGGTGGAAAACCAGGGAAGCGCGACCCAGGGACTGGATCTGGGCGGTTACGGTCAGCGCATCATCCATGCGCGCCGGGGCGAAGTAGCGGACCTGGGCGCCACGCACCACGAACATGAAATCCTCTTGCGAATGCAGGTAATGCTCGAAGCCGAGGTCGCGCAGGAACTCGGTACGGGCTCGTTCCATGAATTTCAGGTAGTTAACGTAGTAAACGATGCCGCCAGCGTCAGTGTCTTCAATGTAAACGCGGACCGGCAAGTAAAATTCCGGTAAGGGGAGCGGGAGCGCCATCAGAACAGGTCCGTTTGTTTGAGATGTTCGTGCAGCCGTTCCGGCGTGGGCAGGCCGAAATGCAGGTAGGCATGGGGGGTGGCGACACGGCCGCGGGCGGTGCGCATGACAAAGCCCTGCTGGATGAGATAGGGCTCTATCACGTCTTCCAGCGTACCGGAGTCCTCGGAGAGGGCGGCGGCCAGCGACTCTATGCCGGTGGGACCGCCACCGAATTTTTCCATCAGCGTGAGCAGGAAAC
>DASUXS010000259.1:0-4928 GCA_036377855.1 Moraxellaceae bacterium | reverse complement strand
AACCGATGCCCAGCAGGGCATCCTGCTCAACATCATCATCGGCATCATCGGTTCGATTTTCGGACGCTGGGTATTCGGCGACGTTCTCGGCATCGGAGCCGCCTACTCGGCCGGAGCCCTCAACCTGCCCGGCCTGCTCTTCGGCGTCCTCGGCGCTGCCATCCTTATCGCGGTGCTCAAAGGGCTGAAGATTTTCGGCTAGGACTGAAGGCCCCAGCCCACAGGGCCGCGCATGTCTTTGCCCGACTGCCGCGGTAGGTTTTTTGTTGCGTCCGTCCCTACACCAAATCCTTTCGCCTGAAAACGGCCTGCTTTTTGCTAATAGCAAGAGTTATACTGCGCCCATCACGCCCGGCCCTCCCTGACCAGGCGCGGGAGCAGTGCAGTCCATGAAGCCCACCTTGCAGTTACAGATCGGTCAGCACCTGACCATGACGCCCCAGTTGCAGCAGGCCATACGCCTTTTGCAGCTGTCGACGCTGGAACTGCAGACGGAAATCCAGGAGGCCCTGGACTCCAATCCCATGCTGGAAGCCGCCGACGACGACGGCGAACCGGCCGAGAAAGTCGACGACACCCCCATCGATTACGCTGCCGCCGAGGAAGCCCTGGCGCGCGAAGCCACGGACAGCGGTGAAGAGCCGCCGGCCCTGGACATCAACAGCAATGAATCCATGCCGGACGAGTTGCCGGTGGACTCGGTCTGGGACGATGTCTTTTCCTCGGGCAGCGCCAGCACCAGTGCCGGCAGCGCCAGCGACGATGACGACAATCCCCTGGAGGCCCGCAGCGCCGCCCCGGAAACCCTGGCAGACCTGCTCACCTGGCAGCTCAACCTCACGCCCTTCTCCGACCTGGACCGCGCCATCGGCATGGCCATCCTCGATGCCATCGACGAGCGCGGCTACCTGACCGCCACCCTGGACGACATCCTCGCCGCCGTGGCCGATCCGGAAGATCCCTATGCCGTGGAAATGGACGAGGTCGAGGCCGTGCTGCACCGCATCCAGCAGTTCGATCCGCCCGGCGTGGCTGCGCGCGACCTGCGCGAATGCCTGCTGATACAGCTGCGCCAGCTGCCGGAAGCCACTCCCAGCCGCGGCGATGCCATCGCCCTGGTGCGCGACTACATCGAGCTCCTGGGCAGCCGCGACTTCGCCGGCATCATGCGCAAGCTCAAGCTCACCGAGACCGGCCTCAAGGCGGCCATCACGCTGGTGCAGACCCTGAATCCGAATCCGGGCGGCCGTATCGGCAGCGTCAGCGAAACCGAATACATCACGCCCGACGTCATCGTGCGCCGCAAGAGCAACCGCTGGACCGTGGAGCTGAACCCGGACACCGCGCCCAAGCTGCGCGTGAACGCCAACTACGCCTCCCTGGTGCGCCGCGCCGACTCCAGCGCCGACAACACCTATCTGCGCAACCACCTGCAGGAAGCGCGCTGGTTCATCAAGAGCCTGCAGAGCCGCAATGAAACCCTGCTCAAGGTCGCCTCCTGCATCGTCGAGCACCAGCGCGCCTTCCTCGAGCACGGTCCCGAGGCCATGAAGCCCATGGTGCTGCGCGACATCGCCGAGGAAGTCGGCATGCACGAGTCCACGATTTCGCGTGTCACCACGCAGAAATTCATGCACACGCCGCGCGGCATTTTCGAACTCAAGTATTTCTTCTCCAGCCACGTCAGCACGACGGGGGGCGGCGAAGCCTCGAGCACGGCCATACGCGCCATGATCAAGAAACTGGTGGCCGCGGAAGACGCGCGCAAGCCGCTCTCCGACAACAAGATCGCCGACATGCTGCTGGAACAGGGCATAGAGGTCGCCCGCCGCACCATCGCCAAGTACCGCGAATCCCTGAACATTCCGCCGTCCAACGAACGCAAACGCCTGGTCTGATCCTGGCTACGGAAAATCAATAACTTGCGGCGCAAGCCGCAACATTTCCCGGCATTTCCCGCTACACAATCCCTTCATCCCTGACCAACGGCGCTTGCCGGCCAGCGTCCGACCCGTGCTAGAGTCGGGCTAAAGGTTCGACGCTTTTTGTACAGACGAGTAGGTCCCCGCGAAGCACTTCCCGCTTCTCAAGGCGACACCCGCCCACGGTTTTCGCTGCCCCTCCCGGGGTGGCAACCCGCAGCGATGCCACGTGCCTTCACCTGGTGCGCTGCACAACGGGACCTCTGCTCAAGCCCTGAGTCATGCATGACCGGGCCGTCCGGACACTACGGGACGCCTACCGCGCCACCGCCGCTGCCCGCCCGACCAGGCACGCCATCCCAGGATTGATGCAAGGCCCCGCCGTTTGTCCATCAACAAAGAGGATAGGCCTATGCAAATGGTAATCAGCGGTCATCACGTCGAAGTCACCCAGGCCCTCAAGGACTACGTGAACAGCAAGCTCGAGAAAGTCGAGCGACATTTCGATCACATCACCAGCATGCAAGTGATCCTCAGCATCGACAAACTGGTGCAAAAAGCCGAAGCGACCATACGCATCGCCGGCGCCGAGCTGTTCGCCAACGCAGAATCCCCGGACATGTACGCCGCCATCGACCAACTGACCGACAAGCTGGATCGCCAGATCGTCAAGCACAAAGAGAAGATTCAGCGGCGGCACTGACGCCCCGCCACCAGCGTCCGCAATGACGTTGCAAAAGACCCGGCCCAGGCCGGGTCTTTTTTTGGCACCCGCCCTCCCCGCCTTCCTTCTCCACCCTGTCCGGGGCCCAGCGCCTTTGACGGCATTGGCCCCTGCACCGCCCTTAGCCAGGCTCAGGGCGAACGGAAATCCGGGGGGATACCTAATCCAACCCGCCCCTTCTCCCCGCCTTGCGGGCCAAGCCGCAGAAATTCCTCACAAAAATGACAGGGTCATGGTTGCAACTTGGGGCGGTCGCCCCGACCATGGATGGCAGCCATACGTTTGCAGGATTCGCAGGGACGACCCATGCAGCTTCTCATCATCAGCGGCCGCTCCGGCTCGGGGAAAACCACCGCCCTCCATGTCCTGGAAGACATGGGCTATTACTGCGTGGACAACCTGCCCCTGGTGCTGCTGCCGCAGCTGGCCGACACCCTGCTGGCCCGCCCCGAGGGCAACAACACCCTGCTGGCCATAGGCGTGGATGCCCGCAACGTGCCCGGCAACCTCGAGCACTTCGACCATATCCTGCGCGAGGTGGAAGCCCGCGGCATCACCGTCACCACGGTCTTCCTGGATGCCCGCGAGGACGTGCTGCTGGCGCGCTTCAGCTCCACCCGCCGCCGTCACCCCCTGTCCAGCAAATCGCGTTCGCTCAAGGAGGCCATAGACCTGGAGCGCAAGCTCCTCGACCCGGTCAGCACCAAGGCCACCCTGCACCTGGATACCAGCTCGCTGAATGTGCATGAGCTGCGCGCCCAACTGCGCGAACGCCTGGAGGGCCATGCCGAGACCGGCCTGACCGTGCTCTTCCAGTCCTTTGCCTTCAAGCACGGCGTGCCCCTGGATGCCGACCTGGTCTTCGACGTGCGCTGCCTGCCCAACCCGCACTGGCAGCCGGAGCTGCGCGCCAAGACCGGCCAGGATCCCGAGGTGCGGGCCTTCCTGGAAGGTGATGCCTTGGTGGAAAGCCTGTATATGGACATGGCCGGCTTCCTGCTAAAGTGGTTACCGGAGTTCCGCCAGAACGACCGCAGCTATGTCACGGTCGCCATTGGCTGCACCGGCGGCCAGCACCGTTCCGTCTACATGGTGGAGCGCATTGCCACGCGCTTCCGCAATGAAACCTTCCATGTGCAAGTGCGCCACCGTGATATCGACCGCCGCGAACCGGCCTGAACCCGACCGGAAACAAGAAGAAAAATGATTGAAACGGAGATCGAGATCATCAACAAACTGGGCCTGCATGCACGGGCGGCGGCCAAGCTCGTCGGTGTCACGGCACAGTACCAGTCCAAGATCCAGCTCAAGCGCGGCGACCGTACCATCGATGCCAAGAGCATCATGGCCCTGCTCATGCTCGGCGCCGGCAAGGGCACCCAGCTGCGCCTCATCGTCGATGGCGCCGATGCCCAGGCCGCCCACGACGCCGTGGTCACCCTGATCAACAACCGTTTCGACGAAGCCGAATAAGCCCCCCGGCCCGGCGGCCGCCCGCCTCTGCTATCATTCGCGCAGCTTTGCCCGCCCAGGGCTATATCGCTCCGTTTCTCCCGTTTGCAGGTTCCGCCATGTCCCGCCACAGCGTCCACGACGATCTCGATGACTTCGATGATTACGGTCCCAGCAAGACCGAACAGAAGAAGGCCATGGAACGCCTGCAGGCCCTGGGCGAACGCCTGGGCGAGCTGCGTACCGAACGCCTGAAGAAGATGCCGATCTCGGAAACGCTGTTCGTGGCGCTGGAAGAACTGAAGCGCCTGAAGTCGCATGAGGCCGTGCGCCGCCATAAGCAGTACATCGGCAAGCTCATGCGTGACGAGAACGAGGAAGCCATCCTCAATGTGCTGAATCCGCTGGCCAATCCCACGCTGAACCGGCAGATGGAAGTGCTGATGGAGCGCCTGCTGACCCAGGGCGACCCCGCCATCAATGACGCCGTGCGCCGCTATCCCGCCGCCGAACGCCACACCTTGCGCCAGCATGTGCGTGCCGCGCTCAAGGAACAGCAGGTCCAGGGCGAACTGCCGCCGGAGCAGCAGGCCGAGGCGGAGCATCCCGCGCGTAAAAAGCTGCTGACCTATCTGCGGGAAATCGCGGCGCTGGCCGACTGAGCGGACCGCCCATCACCTTCACCGCCTTCACTATCCTCGAAAACGTCATTCCCGCGCAGGCGGGAATCTCAGGAATCCTGGCAGGGCTTCATTTAAGGCCCGCTGCACCATAGGGAGATTATTCGCTGCGCCCAGCCTGCGGCTGTTCAACGCCCTTCGGGCTTTTGT
>DASUXS010000258.1:0-10032 GCA_036377855.1 Moraxellaceae bacterium | reverse complement strand
GACGAAGTGAAGTGGAAGGTCGGCATGTCCGGCGTGTCCAACGAGATCATCGCGGAAGAAGCCGCCTGGTCCACCAACAACAATTACGAAGGCGGCAACACCGGCCACCGTCCGCGCGTCAAGGGCGGCTACTTCCCCGTGCCCCCGGTCGATTCCCAGCAGGACCTGCGCGTCGCCATGTGCAACGCCATCGAAGCCATCATGGGCCCGGGCCGCGTGGAAGTGCAGCACCACGAAGTGGCTTCCTGCCAGAGCGAAATCGGCGTGTCCTTCAACACCCTGGTGCGCAAGGCTGACGAAGTGCAGCAGCTGAAGTACGCCGTGCTGAACACCGCCCACGCCTTCGGCAAGACCGCCACCTTCATGCCCAAGCCCATGGTTGGTGACAACGGCTCCGGCATGCACGTGCACATGTCCATCTCCAAGGATGGCAAGAACCTGTTCGCCGGTGACCAGTACGCTGGCCTGTCCGAACTGGCCCTGTACTACATCGGCGGCGTCATCAAGCATGCCCGCGCGCTGAATGCCATCACCAACCCGGCCACCAACTCCTACAAGCGTCTGGTGCCGCACTACGAAGCCCCGATCAAGCTGGCCTACTCCGCCCGCAATCGTTCCGCTTCCATCCGCATCCCCTATGTGAGCAGCCCCAAGGGCCGTCGTATCGAAGCCCGTTTCCCGGATCCGGTTGCCAACCCCTACCTGGCCTTCGCCGCCCTGCTGATGGCCGGCCTGGACGGTATCCAGAACAAGATCCACCCGGGCGAAGCCGCGGACAAGAACCTGTACGACCTGCCGCCGGAAGAAGACGCGCTGGTGCCCACCGTGGCCGAAAACCTGGAGACGGCCCTGGCCGCCCTCAAGGCCGACCACGAGTTCCTGCTCAAGGGCGGCGTGTTCACCAAGGAAATGCTGGACGCCTACCTCGAACTGAAGACCGAAGAAGCCCGTCTGGTCAGCACCCAGGTGCACCCGATCGAGTTCGATCTGTACTACAGCTGCTGATCCGGTCCTGCTAAGAGCAGCTGCTCATACAGAGCTGTTTGCAGCACAAAAAAGCCCGCTTATGCGGGCTTTTTTGCATTTTGGTATCTGCGTCTTCGCCTCCGGCCCGGCAAGCGGCTAAGCTCCGGTCATCGGATGAAGAGGAGAGCGGGTCATGATCCTGCGCATTTTTGCGGTCCTGGCGGCCCTGCTGATGGTGGCGGGACCGGCCCATGCCGAGGTCTACAAGTACTACGACAGCAACGGCAACCTGGTGCTGTCCGACAGCCTGCCCAAGGACAGCACGGCCGCCGCCAAGGCGGAGAAGGTCCAGGAGCGGCCGGTGATGACCCTGCCGGCCCTGGGGCCGGACAAGGGCCGCTATTCGGCCGAGGACGAGGTGAAGAAGAAGGCCGAAGGCGTCAAATACGTGGTGGTGATCCAGAGCCCTGCTGCCGAAGCCACCTTCCAGCGTGGTGACGAGGCCATTCCGGTGGCCTATAGCGTGACACCCTCCTTGCAGGCAGGGGACAAGCTGGAGGTCCTCTTTGATGGTGCCGCCGCAGACGGGGAAATCAGCCAGCTGTCCTCCGCCAGCCTGGACAGGGGCAGCCATACCTTGACGGTCCGGGTCCTGAACGACAAAGGCAAGGAGCTGGCGTCAGCCTCTTCCGTTTTCTATATCCAGCAGACCAGCAAGCTGGGACCGACCGCGCCCAAGCCCGCGCCCAAGCCGGGGAAATGAAGGCGGGGCAATCGCCCGCAAAGGCCGCAGATGCTATAGTCCGCGGCCTTGTTTTTTAGCGGATGCCGGGCGTTTTCCGGTTGGGCAGGCTATGGCGGATTGCATTGTTGTAACGGGCGGGGCGGGCTTCATCGGGTCGAACTTCGTGCTGCAGTGGCTGCAGCAGGAGAGCGGGCGGGTCATCGTCCTGGACAAGCTGACCTATGCGGGCAACCCGGCCAATCTTGAGGCGGCTGACGCCTCCCGCTACGAGCTGGTGCGGGCCGACATCGGCGACCGGGCGGTGGTGGATGCCCTGCTGGCAAAGCACCAGCCGCGCGCCGTGCTGAACTTCGCAGCGGAAAGCCATGTCGACCGCTCCATCCACGGTCCCGGCGATTTCATCCAGACCAATGTCGTCTCCACCTTCAACCTGCTGGAGTCCGTGCGCGGCTACTGGCAGTCCCTGCCGGACGGCGAGCGTGAGGCTTTCCGCTTCCTGCATGTTTCCACGGACGAAGTGTTCGGCACGCTGGCCCCCAGCGATCCCGCCTTCAGCGAAACCACGCCGTATGCTCCCAACAGTCCCTACTCCGCCTCCAAGGCGGCGTCGGACCACCTGGTGCGTGCCTGGCACCACACCTACGGGCTGCCGGTGCTGACCACCAACTGCTCCAACAATTACGGCCCGCTGCATTTTCCCGAAAAGCTGATTCCGCTGATCATCCTGAATGCGCTGGAAGGCAAACCGCTGCCGGTCTACGGCGACGGCCAGCAGGTGCGCGACTGGCTGTATGTGGAAGACCACTGCACCGCCATACGCCGCGTGCTGGAGAAAGGCCGCCTTGGCGAGACCTACAACATCGGCGGCTGCAACGAACAGAAGAACCTGGATGTCGTGCACAGCGTCTGCAGCCTGCTGGACGAGCTCTCGCCGCGGCAGGATGGCCGCCGCTACAGCGAACAGATCACCTTCGTGAAGGACAGGCCCGGCCATGACCGCCGCTATGCCATCGATGCCACGCGCATGCAGCAGGAGCTGGGCTGGCAGCCGGCGGAAACCTTCGGCAGCGGCCTGCGCAAGACCGTGCAATGGTACCTGGCCAATCCGGCCTGGGTGGCCAATGTGAAAAGCGGTGGCTATCGCGACTGGGTGGAAAAGAATTACGCAGAGCGAAATTAATGCGAGGAACAAAACAATGAAGGGAATTATCCTCGCCGGGGGTTCCGGCACGCGACTGCATCCGATCACGCTGGGCGTGTCCAAGCAGCTGCTGCCGATTTATGACAAGCCCATGGTGTATTACCCGCTGTCCGTACTGATGCTGGCTGGCGTGCAGGACGTGCTGGTGATTTCCACGCCGCATGACCTGCCCATCTACCAGCGCCTGCTGGGTGACGGCTCGCAGTTCGGTATCCGCCTGCAGTATGCCGAACAGCCCTCGCCGGACGGCCTGGCCCAGGCTTTCCTGATCGGCGAAGACTTCATTGGCAACGACAGCGTCTGCCTGGTGCTGGGCGACAACATCTTCCACGGCCAGCATTTCACGGAAAAGCTGCAGCGTGCGGCCGCACATCCGTCAGGCGCCACGGTGTTCGGTTACTGGGTGAACGATCCGGAGCGTTTCGGCGTGGTGGAATTCGACGAGCAGGGGCGTGCGGTTTCCATCGAGGAAAAGCCGGCCCAGCCCAAGTCCAGCTATGCCGTCACCGGCCTTTATTTCTATGACAACGACGTGATTGCCATCGCCAAGGCGGTCAAGCCGTCGGCGCGTGGCGAGCTGGAAATCACTGCCGTCAACAACGCCTACCTGGAGCGCGGCGACCTGCGCGTGGAAAAGCTGGGCCGCGGCTTCGCCTGGCTGGACACGGGCACGCACGACAGCCTGCTCGAAGCCTCGCAGTATGTGCAGACCATAGAGCACCGTCAGGGCCTCAAGGTGGCCTGCCTGGAAGAGATCGGTTACAGCAATGGCTGGATTTCCCGCGAAGCGCTGGTTGCCCAGGCCCGTGCCCTGGGCAAGACCGCCTACGGCCAGTACCTGCTCAAGATCGCGGGTGAATGACGGTGAAGGTGATTCCTACCGCCATCCCCGACCTGCTGATCCTGGAGCCGCGCGTCTTTGGGGATGACCGTGGCTTTTTCATGGAAAGCTTCAACGCGCGCACCTTCGCCGAGCTCACCGGCATACAGCGCGAATTCGTGCAGGACAACCATTCGCGTTCGCAGAAAGGCGTGCTGCGTGGACTGCACTACCAGCTCCAGCATACGCAGGGAAAGCTGGTGCGGGTGGCATCCGGCACCGTGTGCGACGTGGCCGTGGACCTGCGCCGTTCCTCGCCCACTTTCGGGCAGTGGCAGAGCGTGATCCTGTCGCAGGAGAACAAGCGCCAGCTGTGGGTGCCTGAGGGATTTGCCCATGGTTTTGTCGTGCTCTCCGACAGCGCCGATTTCCTTTACAAGACGACGGACTATTACTTTCCCGAGCATGAGCGCTGCCTGCTCTGGAACGATCCGGCGCTGGCCATAGACTGGCAGCTCGGCGGGCAGCAGCCCCAGCTTTCCGCCAAGGACGTGGCGGGCCGCCTGTTCTCGGAGGCGGAGACTTTCGCATGAAGATCCTGCTGACCGGCAAGAACGGCCAGGTAGGCTGGGAGTTGCAGCGCAGCCTCTGCACGCTCGGTGATGTGGTGGCGCTGGGGTCCGCCGAACTGGACCTGGCGGATGCCGATGCCATCGTGAGCACGGTGCGCGCCATCAAGCCCGACCTGATCGTGAATCCCGCGGCCTATACGGCGGTCGACAAGGCGGAAGCCGAGCCCGACCTGGCGCTGGCTGTCAACGGGCGGGCGCCCGGCATCCTGGCAGAGGAGGCGCGGCGGCTGGGAGCCTTGCTGGTGCATTACTCCACCGACTATGTCTTCGATGGCAGCAATGACCTTCCCTGGCGCGAGACGGATGCGCCTGCTCCCCTGAATGTCTACGGCAACAGCAAGCTCCAGGGTGAACAGGCGCTTGCCGCCGTTGGCGGACGCCATCTCATCCTGCGCACCAGCTGGGTATACGGAGCGCGTGGCCGCAATTTCTTCCTCACCATGCGCAAGCTGCTGCAGGAGCGGCAGGAATTGAAGGTGGTTGCTGACCAGATCGGTGCGCCCACGTCCTCGCGCCTGCTGGCCGAGCTGACGGCGCAGCTGCTGGTGCGTGCCCGCCACGGCGACCTGCCGCCGCTGCTGCATGCGGTGGCCGCCGGCAGCACCAGCTGGTTTGGTTTCGCCGAGGCGATCGCCCGGGATTTGCGTGGCCGCGGGCGGCGCGTTGCAGAACTGCATCCCATTCCATCGTCCGGGTACCCGGTGCCGGCGCGCCGTCCGCTGAACTCGCGACTGGATATTTCCCTGCTGGAGTCGGTGTCAGGCAATGCCATGCCGGACTGGCGACAGGTGCTGGCTTTGGTGCTGGAGGAGGCCGGTGATGGCTGCTGAAAAAGAAGAGTTTCCCCGTCTGCTGACGTTGCGCGCCATCGGTGATGAACGCGGCTGGCTGACGCCTGTGGAAGCCGGCAAGGACATCCCCTTTGAGGTGCGCCGCGTGTATTTCATCTATGGCACCCAGGATGCCATACGCCGTGGCCTGCATGCCCATCGTGACCTGGAGCAGGTGGCGGTGTGTGTCGCCGGCTCCTGCGCCTTCCTGCTGGATGACGGCCACCATCGCCGTGAAGTCCTGCTGGATTCCCCCACCAAGGGGCTGTACATCGGTTCCATGGTGTGGCGCGAGATGTTCAATTTTTCCAGTGACTGCGTGCTCATGGTGCTGGCAAGCCGGCTTTACGACGAGGCCGATTACATACGGGACTATGCCGACTTCCTGAAGTTGGCCAGGCAGGAGGCGATATGAAAAAGCTGGTGCTGATCGGGGCGGGTGAGTTTGCGCTCATTGCCAATGAATACTTCACGCATGATTCCGACTATGAAGTGGTGGCCTTCTGCGTGAACCGCGACTACATCAAGGAAGCGGAGCTGGAAGGGAAGCCGGTGGTGGCTTATGAGGAGTTGCAGCAGCGCTATCCTGCCGGCGAGTACAGCATTTTCGTGGCCATCCCGGCCTCGCAGCTGAACCGCCTGCGCAAGAAATTCTACCTGGAGCTCAAGGCGCAGGGCTATGCCTTTGCCACCTATGTCAGCTCGCGCGCCTTTGTCTGGCGCAATGCGAAGGTGGGTGAGAACACCTTCATCTTCGAGGCCAATGTCATCCAGCCCTATGTCGAGGTCGGCAACAACTGCATCCTCTGGAGCGGCAACCATGTCGGCCACCGCACCGTGATCCGGGACCATGTCTTCATCGCCTCGCACGCGGTGATTTCCGGTTACTGCGACATCGGTGCGGGCTCTTTCGTCGGCGTGAACTCCACCTTCAATGACAATGTGAAGGTGGCGGACTCCTGCATCATCGGTTCCGGTGCCCTGGTGGTGAAGGACACCGAGGCGGAGCGGGTCTATGTGGGATCGCCGGCGCGCCCGGTGCCCAACAAAAGCAGTTTCGATGTTCCTCTCTGAGTGCGCCGTCAATGTCATTCCAGAAGCTCGGCCTTGTTTATCGCGCCGCTGACCATGTGCAGCCCTGGGCACAGAACTCCGCACTGACGCCCACGCCGGTCCTGCATCCTGACGGTTTCATCCGTGTTTTCGCCGGCTTCCGTGATGCCGCCGGTACCAGCCGCATCGGCTTTGTCGATGTGAGTGCCAGCGACCCGCGCCAGGTGCTGGCCGTGTCATCGCGGCCGGCGCTTGATGTCGGACGGGCAGGGTGCTTTGACGACAACGGCGTCATCCTCGGCGATGTCGTGCTGCATGAAGGGCGCCTGCATCTCTTCTACGTGGGCTTCCAGCTGGTGGCAAAAGCCAAGTTCCTGGCTTTTTCCGGCCTTGCGGTATCAGATGACTGGGGCCTGAGCTTCCAGCGTGTTTCCGAGGCACCCATCCTGGATCGCGGCCCCGGCCAGACCACCATAGGCGCCATCCATTCCGCGCATTACGAGAATGGCCGCTGGCGGCTGTGGTATGCCCGTGGTGATGGCTGGGAAATCATCAACGGCACTCCCTATCCGCAATATGAGATCTGCCATGTGGAGGCGCAGGACCTGCTGGAAATTCCGCGCCAGGGCACGCTCTGCGTGCCCGTCACGCCGCCGGAGTACCGCATCGGGCGCCCGCGGGTCTATCGCGACGGCAAGGGTTATGTCCTCTACTACACCAAGGGCACCACGCAGGGTGATTATTTCCCGGGCAAAGCGTATTCAGCGGATGGCCTGCACTGGGAGCGCCGCGACGAAACCTTCGAGCTTGCGCTGGGCAGCGAAGGCTGGGATGCGCAGCACCTCTGCTACCCCGCCTTCATCCAGGCCGGTGATCGCGAATATGTTTTCTACAACGGGAACAATATGGGCGTGGACGGCTTCGGTGTCGCCGTGCGCCCCCTGAGGCCCGCCTGATGCGCGTTGTTCCCTACGAAGCGGCGCATGCCCCGGCCTGGGACGGGTTTGTCGCTACCGCCCGCAATGGCACCTTCCTCCACCAGCGCGCCTTCATGGACTACCACGCGGCGCGTTTCACCGATGCCTCCGTGCTGGTGCTGGGTGAGAAGGACGAGGTGCTTGCGGTGTTGCCGGCCAACCGTGACGGGGACCGGGTGATCAGCCATGGCGGCCTGACCTATGCGGGCTTGCTGCTGTCGGGACGTGTTGGCCAGGCCCAGTGCCTGCAGATCATGGAAGCCATCCTGCAGCATTACCGCGGCCTGTCGGTCGGCCGCCTGCTCTACAAGCCGGTGCCCCATATTTTCCATACCCGGCCTGCCGAAGACGACCTGTATGCGCTGTTCCGCCTGGGCGCGACCTTGGTCCGCCGCGATGCGTCGACGGCTGTGTCGCTACGCGATCCCTACGAGTTCACCAAGGGCCGTAAATGGTCGGTGAACAAGGGGCGCAAGGCCGGTCTGGTGCTGCGGCGCCAGGATGACCCCTCCCGTTTTCATGCCCTGCTCAGCCAGGTGCTGGCCCGCCACGGTGCCAGCCCGGTGCACAGCCTGGAAGAATTACGGTTGCTGATGAGCCGCTTTCCCGCCGCGATCGTGCTGCATGAAGCCGAGCTGCCGGCCGAGCAGCAGGGAGAGTTGCAGGCAGCGGTGCTGGTGTTCGATTTCGGGCACGTCGTGCATACCCAGTACATGGCAGCCTCCGACGCTGGCCGCGAAACCGGTGCGCTGGATTTCCTGGTCGCTGCCTTGATGACGGATATATATGCCGACCGCCGCCATTTCAGTTTCGGCATTTCCACGGAGCAGGCCGGCCAGGTGCTGAACGAAGGCCTGATTGCCCAGAAGGAGGGCTTCGGCGGCCGCACTGTTACCCATGATTTCTACGAGCTCATCCTATGAAAGTCCCTTTCCTTGATCTCAAGGCCGTCAATGCCCGTTTCCAGGACGAACTGGAAGCGGCCGCGCTGCGTGTCCTGCGCTCCGGCTGGTATGTGCTGGGCGATGAGGTGGCGGCATTCGAGCAGGAGTTTGCCGCGTATTGCGGCGCCAGCCACTGCGTGGGCCTGTCCAACGGACTGGATGCGCTGCATCTCATCCTGCGCGCCCTGGACATCGGGCCGGGTGATGAAGTCATCGTGCCCGCCAACACTTTCATCGCCACCTGGCTGGCGGTGAGCTATTGCGGTGCCACGCCGGTGCCGGTGGAGCCGGAAACCGGTGGCTTCAACATCGATCCGGCACGCATCGAGGCGGCGATCACGGCGCGGACCAAGGCCATCATGGTGGTGCATCTCTATGGCATGCCCGCCAGCATGGCGGCCGTCAATGCCGTGGCAGCCCGTCACGGCCTGCCGGTGATAGAAGATGCCGCGCAGGCGCAGGGCGCCGCTCTCGGCGCGCAGCGCACCGGGGTGCTGGGAACTGTTGCCGCCTTCAGTTTTTATCCGGGCAAGAATCTCGGCGCCTTTGGTGATGCCGGTGCGGTGACCACCAATGACGCGGCCCTGGCGGAGCGCATACGCGTGCTGCGCAACTATGGCAGCCGTGTCAAATACCAGCATGAAGTGGCTGGCTACAACGCCCGGCTTGATGAGCTGCAGGCGGCCCTGCTGCGGGTCCGGCTGCGCCATCTGGATGCGGATAATGCGGACCGGCGCCGCATTGCCGCCATCTATCACGAGGCCCTGGAAGCGACGTCGCTGGCGGTGCCGCCTGTCCCGGCGGACAGGGGGTCGGCGTGGCATCTGTTCGTGGTCGCGCATCCCGAACGCGACCGCCTGCAGTCTTTCCTGGCCGCGCGCGACATCCACACCGTGGTGCATTACCCGGTGCCGCCTCATCTGCAGGGAGCCTACCGCGAGCTGGGATATGAAAGCGGTGCGTTCCCGCTGACCGAGCGTTGGCATGATCGTGTTTTGAGCCTGCCTTTGTGGCCGGGGATGCCGGATGCCATGGTCAATGCGGTCATTCAGGCATGCCACGAGTTTTGATCGGTGCGTGCCCTTTTTTCCGCCTCCCTTCTTAATGCCGCCAATCTGGCTGTCCGCTTTGCCACCGGCCTGCTGACCAACAAGCTGATCGCCATCCTGCTGGGCCCGGCCGGCCTGGCGGTTTATGCGCAGTTGCAGAATTTGCAGGCCATGCTGTCGGGTATCGCGGCGGCGCCCGGCCAGAGCGGCATCGTGCGCCTGACGGCGGCGGCGGGGGATGATGGCGTGCTGGTGCAGCGTGCCTGGTCTGCCGCCCTGCGCGCCATTCTCGCCTTGTGCGTGCTGGTGGTGCTGGCGGGTGTCGTCATGGCAGCTCCCGCGGCGGAGCGGCTGCTGGGGCAGGGTGGCCTGGTGCTGCCTTTCCTGTGTTTTGTGCTTTCCATTCCCGCGGTGTCGCTGTCTGCCCTTCTGTATTCCTGCGCCAATGGCAAGGGTGACATCAAGGGCATGACCATTGCCGGCATTTTTTCCACCGTGGCCTCCGGGCTCATGGGGGCGCTGGGAGTATGGCTGCATGGATTGCCCGGCCTGATTTACGGTGTTGCGCTGGGCCAGCTCGTGCTGTTGCTGGTGAGCTATGTGCTGCTGTCCCGCCGGGAATGGTTTTCCTGGCAGTATTTTGTGGCGGCGACGGATATGCCGGCGCTGCGGCAGGTCATGGGCCTGGCGGGGATGACCCTGGTGGCAGTGGTGTGCGTGCCTTTGTCTCAGCTGGCGGTTCGCCATCTCATGGTGGGCATGAGCGGCTGGGAGGCAACCGGTCACTGGCAAGCCATCAGCAAGCTGGGCGATCT
>DASUXS010000257.1:0-14501 GCA_036377855.1 Moraxellaceae bacterium | reverse complement strand
GGACAGCAGTACCGACTCACATTTCATACCGGCCGGAATGTCTTTTTCGATTTCCGCATAGAAGGCCGGCAGGCGGCTCCAGTGCAGATGCGGCTTCATGTGGTGGGCGGTGTGGTAGCCCAGGTTCCAGGAAATGAAATTGTAGAGACGGCTGGTGGTGTTGCGCGATGCCGTGAGTTCGGAATCCGTGTCCAGGTCCGAGTGCTGCATATAGGTGTTGTCCAGCAGGCCCAGGTACATGATGGGCATGGGCGCCACGAACAGCAGCAGGGCCTTCACCGGATCAATGAGGATGAAGACGCCCAGCACCGCCAGGCTGATGGCAGACCAGACCTTGAAGCGGCGGAAGAGCTCGGGGAAATCACGGCCTATGCGCCAGATTTCCGGATAGATGCGCAGCGAGCCCACGACGTCATAGCGCAGGCGCGACATCACGCGGCCATCCCTGAGGCGCCAGTTGGACGGATCCTTTTCCTGATCCAGGTAGTCCTTGTGATGGCCCAGGTTGTGGTGCAGCGTCCAGGCATAGGGCGGAATCCCCACCTGCAGGAACAGCAGCACTTCATAAATACGGTTCATCCACGGCCGCGTGAAGGTAGGCACATGGTGGTGGTTATGCGAGATGGAACCCGGCATGGCGGAGCAGCTGAGCAGGATGAGCATGACCGCCGCCACGACCCAGAGCGATTCGACCAGAAAGAAAGTGCAAAGCTGGATGATGCAGATGCCCAGAATGACCAGGCTGGGGGCAATATCTTCCCGGTACCGGTAGACCGGGCGAAAAACGTGGCGCATGACTCCTCCCTGTGAGCGGCCGGTTTCTTCTTCTGTATTCTTGGATTTTCAGGCCCCGGCCGCCCCTCTCTCGGGAGGACTGCGGATCGGGCTGGACCGTCTGCGATGGCACGCAAACCAGTTCCTTCCGGCTCGTGGAACCACGCTATCGCCTTTGCCAGCCCGGCAGAAGACCCGTTCGTCAGCCTGGGGACCGCTCATCCTTTGCCCAGGTCAGTTAAATAGTTGACCTATATCAATCTTATGCCTGGGAACAGACCAGAGCATGGACGGGCTCCCTCCCTGAAAGAAGTCCCCATGAACGCTCCCTTTTCCACCTCCGCCGCCCATGTCCTCTTCGACAACGGCGAGCACAAATGCATCAGCTTCTCCTCCCTGGTCAAAGGCGAAGGCGTCCAGGCCAACCAGTTCCTCATCGTGCACAAAGGCCATGCCGCGGTCATAGACCCGGGTGGCGACCTCACCTACACACCACTGACCATAGAGCTGTCCAAGCATGTGAAGCTGCAGGACCTGGACTATGTGATCGCCTCGCACCAGGACCCCGACATCATCTCGTCCATGCCGCGCTGGCTCATGCATACCCGCGCCACCATCGTCGCCTCGAAACTGTGGGCACGCTTCCTGCCCCACCTGGCCTCCACCTTCATCACCGACCGCCTCAACGAGGATTTCTCGGAACGCCTGATGGAGCTGCCGGACAAGGGCGGCAACATTCCCCTCGGTGATACCGTGATCAAGGCCGTGCCCGCGCACTTCCTGCATTCCGTGGGCAACTTCCAGTTCTACGACCCCATCTCGAAAATCCTCTTCTCCGGCGACATGGGTGCCTCCATGAGCGACGACGCCCACCAGCCGGTGCAGGACTTTGAAAAGCACATCCCCGGCATGCGCGGCTTCCACCAGCGCTATATGTGCTCGCGCCGGGTGATACGGCTCTGGGCCGGCATGGTGCGGGAAATGGACGTGGCCATGATCGTGCCGCAGCACGGCGCGCCCTTTGCCGGGCCGGCCATGATCAACCGCTTCCTGGACTGGGTCAGCGAGCTGGACTGCGGCATAGACCTGCTGACCCAGCTGGATTATCGATGTCCCTGAGGCGCTGCCCCTGAGCCGCCCCTAGCCGCAGGCCGGTAACGCCGCCGCACTCGACAAATGCGGCGGCCACGGCAGAATCGGGTTTTTTCCTGGACGACGCCGGACCCGCCATGCCGCGCCTGCTTTCCCATCTGCTGCACACGCCCCTGGCCACCCGCCGTGCCTTCCCGGCCGCCACGCAGGAAGCCATACGCGCCGTCATCGCCGCCGGCGAACAGACGCATCGCGGCGAAATCCGTTTCGTGGTGGAAGGCGACTGGCCCTTGGGCGATGTCTGGAGCGGCAAGACCGTGCGCGACCGCGCCCTGGAAGTCTTCGGCCTGGCCCGGGTCTGGGATACCGCCGAGAACACCGGCCTGCTGGTCTATGTCCTGCTCTGCGAACACCGCGTGGAAATCCTGGCCGACCGCGGCCTGCATGCCGCCGCCGGTGAAGAGCAGTGGCAGGCCATCTGCCAGGAGCTGACCGAAGCCTTCCGTGCCGACCGTTTCGAAGCCGGCAGCGTGGCCGCCGTGCAGCGTGTGAATGCCGTGCTGCAAACCCACTTCCCGTCCACAGGCAGCAATCCCAACGAGCTGCCGGACCTGCCCATCGTCCTGCGCTGAAGCCTGCGCGCGGAGCCCGGCACGGAAACGTCGTCCCCCCGACGTAACATCCCGGCACACAAACCCGGCTTGGCCTCGAACACGCCACGCTCTAAGCTGTCCGGTCCGCTATCACTAGCCATTGCCGACGAGACGTCGTATGTCCTCGCCCGACCTCAAGCAGATGCTGTCCGCCCTGATCGCCACGCCCTCGGTGAGCTGCACCGACCCGGATATCGACCAGGGCAACCGCGGCGTCATCGACCAGCTGGCCGACTGGCTGTCCGCCCTGGGCTTCCGGTGCGAGGTCATGGAAGTGCTGCCCGGCAAGGCCAACCTCATCGCCACCCTGGGCTCGGGCCCCGGCGGCCTGGTGCTGGCCGGCCATACCGACACCGTGCCCTGGGACCAGGGCCGCTGGCGTTTCAATCCCTTCCGGCTCACCGAAGCCGAAGGCAAGCTCTTCGGCCTGGGCACGGCCGACATGAAAGGCTTCTTCCCGCTGGCCATAGAGGCCGCCCGTGATTTCCTGGAGGCGCCGCTCAAGGCCCCCCTCATCATCCTCGCCACCTGCGACGAGGAATGCTCCATGGCCGGCGCCCGCGCGCTGGTGGAAGCCGGCAAGCCGGCGGCGCGCTTTGCCGTGATCGGC
The DNA here is from genome assembly GCA_036377855.1 of Moraxellaceae bacterium. Classification (GTDB taxonomy): domain Bacteria; phylum Pseudomonadota; class Gammaproteobacteria; order Pseudomonadales; family Moraxellaceae; genus UBA2031. The sequence continues at coordinate 11,372 of DASUXS010000257.1, read as the reverse complement.
GAACCCACCAGCCTCAAGCCCCTGCGCATGCACAAGGGCGTGATGATGGAGCGCGTGGTCATAGAAGGCCGCAGCGGTCACTCCAGCGACCCGTCGCTGGGCGCCAGCGCCCTGGACGCCATGAATGCCGTGATGAGCGAGCTGGTGGCCTTCCGCGGCGAGCTGCAGGCCAAGTACCGCAATCCCGCCTTCACCGTGCCCGTGCCCACCCTGAACCTGGGCTGCATACATGGCGGCGACAACCCCAACCGCATCTGCCCGCACTGCGAGCTGCAGTTCGACCTGCGCCCCCTGCCGGGCATGGTCATGGACGAACTGCGCCAGCAGATCCGCGAGCGCCTGGCGCCGCTGGCCCCGCGTTTCGGCGTCAGCATCGCGGTGGACCCGCTGTTTGCCGGCACGCCCTCCATGGAGACCCCGGCCGACTCGCCCCTGGTGCGCGCCGTGGAGCGCCTTACCGGCCATAGCGCCGAAGCGGCCGCCTTTGGCACCGAAGGCCCCTTCTTCCGCCAGCTGGGCATGGATGCGCTGGTCTTCGGCCCGGGCGCCATCGAACAGGCCCACCAGCCCGACGAATTCATACGCCTGGACAGCATCAAGCCCACGGTGGAGGTGCTCAAAGGCCTGATCCGCGAGTTCTGCCTCTAACGCAGCAGCCCCCCGCTCCCTTACAATTCCCGCCTTCCCGGCCCACACAGAGCCCCGATGCCGTGAGCAACGCACCCTTCCAGGACACCATGTCGGACCAGTATGTGCACTGGTTCCGCAACTCCGCGCCCTATATCAACGCCCACCGCGGCAAGACCTTCGTCCTGCTCTTCGGCGGCGAGGCGGTCAGCCACGAGAACTTCCACAACATCGTGCACGACATCGCCCTGCTGCATTCCCTGGGCATCAATCTCGTGCTGGTCCACGGCGCGCGTCCGCAGATCGACGAGAATCTGGCCGAGATGGGCATCAGCACGCCCTTCCACAACGGCCTGCGCGTGACCACGCGTGAAGCACTGCGCGGCGTACTGGACGCGGTGGGCTCCATCCGCCTGGAAATCGAAGCGCTGCTGTCCATGGGCCTGGCCAACTCGCCCATGTTCGGCGCCAAGATCGATGCCGTCTCCGGCAACTTCATCACCGCCAAACCTTATGGCGTGCGTGACGGCGTGGATTTCGGCCTCACCGGCGAAGTGCGCTCGGTGGATGTGGAGGCCATAGGCAAGAACCTGGTCAACCACCACATCGTCATCCTCGGCCCCACCGGTTATTCCACCACGGGCGAAGTCTTCAACCTGCTGGCGGAAGACGTGGCGGTGAGTGCGGCTGTCGCCCTCAAGGCCGACAAGCTGATCTGCCTGGGTGATCGCGAAGGCATAGTCGCCAACGACAACGAACGCCTGCTGCGCGAAATGATCCCCAATGAAGTGGACCAGTACCTGCGCGGCAAGAAACTGGACACCGAGCTGCTGCGCCACATGAACGCCGCCAGCGAAGCCTGCCGCGAAGGCGTGAAGCGCGTGCACATCATTTCCTATGCCCGCGACGGCGCCCTCTTGCAGGAGCTGTTCACCCGCGACGGTTCCGGCACGCTGATCACGCATGACCCTTATGAAGAAATCCGCGAAGCGGAAATCGAAGACATAGGCGGCATGCTGGAGCTGATGCGGCCGCTGGAAGAGGAAGGCATCCTGGTGCGCCGTTCGCGCGAGCGCCTGGAAACCGAAATCAATCATTTCGTGGTCATAGAACGCGACGGCATGATCGTGGGCTGCGCCGCCCTCTATCCGCTGCCCGTCGACGGCAACAATCCCGCCTCCGGCGAGATTGCCTGCGTGGCCGTGCACACCAATTACCGCAATGGCGACCGCGGCAGCGAACTCCTGGAGTTCCTGGAGAAGCGCGCGGCCAGCAAGGGGCTCAAAAAGCTCTTCGTGCTCACCACGCGTACCGCGCTGTGGTTTGTCGAGCATGGCTTCAAGCAAGCGCCGGTGGACGACCTGCCCACGGAGCGCAAGGCGCTTTACAACCTGCAGAGGAATTCGCAGGTTTTCAGCAAGAATATTTAACCAGCCTGCCATCCCCTCTCCCGCCGGGAGAGGGTTAGGGTGAGGGGCGGCCTCGAATCCAAAGCCGCCCCTCATCCGCCCTGCGGGCACCTTCTCCCGGCGGGAGAAGGGAAAAAGCATTCAACGCATCACAGGTATTCCCCCATGAGCGAAAAAACCCCCGAGAACAACAATCTCCGCAAATATTCCTCCCAGGTCGTGGACGGCGTTGAAGCCGCCCCCGGCCGCGCCATGCTGCGCGCCGTCGGCTTCACCGATGAGGACTTCAAGAAGCCGCAGATCGGCATCGCCTCCACCTGGGCCATGGTCACGCCCTGCAATATGCATATCGACAAGCTGGCCGTGGAAGCCGAGAAGGGCGCGAATGCCGCCGGTGCCAAGGGCGTCATCTTCAACACCATCACCATTTCCGACGGCATCGCCAACGGCACCGAAGGCATGAAGTATTCGCTGGTCTCGCGCGAAATCATCGCCGACTCCATAGAAGCCGTAGTGGGCTGCGAAGGTTTTGACGGTCTCGTGGCCGTGGGTGGCTGCGACAAGAACATGCCCGGTTGCCTGATCGGCATGGCCCGCCTCAACCGTCCCGCCATTTTCGTTTACGGCGGCACCATCAAGCCCGGCCATGGCCACACCGACATCATTTCCGTGTTCGAAGCCGTGGGCCAGAACGCGCGCGGCGACATCAACGAAATCCAGGTGAAGCAGATCGAGGAAGTGGCCATCCCCGGCCCCGGTTCCTGCGGCGGCATGTACACCGCCAACACCATGGCCTCCGCGATTGAAGCCCTGGGCATGTCGCTGCCCGGTTCCTCCGCGCAGGACGCCATCAGCAATGACAAGGCCTCGGACTGCTTCCGCGCCGGCCAGCAGGTGATGGAACTGCTGAAAAAAGACATCAAGCCTTCCGACATCATGACCAAGAAGGCTTTTGAAAACTCCATCAAGGTGGTGATCGCCCTGGGCGGCTCCACCAATGCCGTGCTGCACCTCATCGCCATGGCGCATGCCATCGATGTGGACCTCACGCTGGACGACTTCGTGCGCCTGGGCAAGGAAACGCCGCTGCTGGCCGACCTGCGTCCTTCCGGCAAATACATGATGAGCGAGCTCGTCGCCATCGGCGGCATACAGCCATTGATGAAGCGCATGCTGGATGCCGGCATGCTGCACGGCGACGTGCTCACCGTGACGGGCAAGACACTGGCGGAAAACCTGGCCTCCGTGAAGGATTATCCGGCCGACCAGAAGGTGATTTATCCCTTCGACAAGCCCATCAAGAAGGACTCGCACCTGGTCATCCTCAACGGCAACCTGGCGCCGACGGGCGCGGTCGCCAAGATCACCGGCAAGGAAGGCCTGCGCTTTGAGGGCAAGGCGCGCGTCTACCACGGCGAAGAAGGGGCGCTGACCGGCATCCTCAACGGCGAAGTGCAGCCCGGCGAAGTCATCGTCATCCGTTACGAAGGCCCCAAGGGCGGTCCCGGCATGCGCGAAATGCTGTCGCCCACCTCGGCCGTCATGGGCAAGGGCCTGGGCAAGGACGTGGCGCTGATCACCGACGGCCGCTTCTCCGGCGGCTCGCACGGTTTCGTGGTGGGCCATGTCACGCCGGAAGCCTTTGAAGGCGGCCCTATCGCCCTCATCGAGAACGGCGACCACATCACCATCGATGCCGAGACCCGCGAGATCCTGCTGGATGTGAGCGAGGCCGAGCTGGCCGCCCGTCGCGGCCGCTGGGTGCGCCCGGAGCCCAAGTACAAGCGCGGTGCCCTGGCCAAATACGCCAAGACCGTGTCCAGCGCCTCCGAAGGCGCCGTGACGGACAAATACCTGTAACCAGCAGGTCCGGCACAGGAAAAAACGGGAGCCCAGGCTCCCGTTTTTTTTGCCCGCTCCGGCCTTCCCGCCGCCGGACCGCCAGCTCCGTCTCAAAACCGGTCTGTGCATTTCCGGCCGCGTGGCCTGTGGTGGTAGGCTCGGACCATAAGATGAGGAAGGGATTGCCCATGCGCCTGGCTTTTTCGCGCCTGCTGCTGACGCTGGCTGCTCTGCTCTGCCTGCAGGGCGGGCTGCTGCTGGGCGGCCTGGCTCCCGCCATGGCCGCCGGCGCGGAGTATTCAGTGGCCGTGCTGCCCTTCATTCCCCCCTCCGAAATCAAGCGCCGCTGGCAGCCCGTGCTCGACCAGATCAACCGCGACACCGGCCTGCGCCTGCATTTCCGCTACTACGACGACAATCAGGAATTCGAGCGCGACCTGGTACAGGGCCGTGCCGATTTCGCCGTGATGACCCCGCTGCAGACCTGGCTGCTGCGCCAGCAATACCGTCCCCTGCTGCGCAACACCCAGCCTCTCGTCGGCCTGGTGGTGGTGCGCAATGACAGCAAGATCAAGCAGCTTGCCGACCTGCACGAGCGCAAGGTGGGCCTGCAGGAAGGCGAGAACCAGCCCTCCAGCATGCTGATACGCCGCGCCCTGCGCGAACAGAAGATAGAGCCTGATCTGCAGTTCATGCGCAGCGAGACCAATGCCCTGCGCAGCGTGGTGCTGGGCAAGACCGATGCCGCCATCGCCAACAACTATGTGCTGCGTTTCCTGCCCCTGGAAATCGGCCGCCAGCTGCGCGTGGTCTACAGCGCCAGCGAAATGCCGCCGCCGCCTTTCACCGCCTCGCAGAAATTGCCGGCCGAAGATGTGGCCAAGGTGAAGGCGGCGGTACTCGCCTTCCGCAGCAGCCACCCGGAATTGCTGGAAGCCACGCTGATGCCGGATGTCACCGAAGCCGACCTGGAGCGTGATTACGCCGCCATGGCCAAGCTGCTGGCCGGAGAAAAGCCGTGACGGTGCTGTTCTCCCGCCTGCGCCGCTTCGTGCTGCGCCTCCTGCCCCATGGCTTCAACCAGCAGGTGGCGGTGCTGTCCGCCATTTCCCTGGTGGTCTCGCTCACCGTCTTCGGCTACGTCATCTACCGCAAGCAGAATGCGCTGCAGCAGGAGACGGCGCTGACGCAGGCCAATATTGTCATCCGCAATTTCGCCTCCGCCTCCTACCGCGACATCCTGCTGGCGAATTACGACGAAATCCGCGAACTCATGATACACACCGCGGAATTCCCGGAAGTGCGCCGCCTCGTGGTCACCGACAACCAGGGCCGCGTCATCAGCGACATCCGCCACCCGCCCGGCCGCATCCCGGAAGAATCCTTCCTGCAGAAGGAAATGCAGGTACCCAGCGGCACCGACGGCACGGTGAAACAGGACGGCCACCGCTATGAAATCTGGCAGATGGTGGCGGACCAGGGCTGGGTCTTCATGGAGTACGACTCCTCCGCCCAGTCCAAGCGCTATATCGCCGTGCTGCGCGCGCAGATCGGTACCGGCCTCGGCCTGGCCATACTCTCCGCCCTGTATTTCCTGGGCCTGCTGCACCGCCCCATCCACCAGCTGCGCAAGCTCATCGGCTTTGCCGAAGGCATGGACGTGTACCAGGAAAAGCGCGAAATCCATGTGAATTCCTACACCCGCGAAATCAACCAGCTCAACACCGCGCTCAACCAGTCAGCGGCGCGTTTGTTCGAGCAGAGCCAGAAAATCCTGCAGTCGGAAGCGCAATACCGGCGCGTGATGAACAGCGTGCGCGAAGTCATCTACCAGGTGGACATGCAGGGCCGCTTCACCTTCCTGAACCCGGCCTGGGAAGAGATCACCGGCTATAGCGTGGCGGAATCGCTGGGCCAGGGTGGCGTCATGTTCGTGCATGCCGACGACAAGGGCCGCGCCATGCGTGTGCTGCTGCCCTTCCTCGAAGAAGCCCAGGACAGCGCGCGCATCGAGCTGCGCATCGTGTCGCGACAAAAGCGCGAGCACTGGGTGGATATCTGGGCCACGCTGCTGCATGACGAGAAAGGCAATCCCATAGGCGCGTCCGGCACCATCAACGACATCACCGCGCGCAAGGAAGCCGAAAGCGCACTCATCGCCGCCAAGGAAACCGCGGAATCCGCCACCATTGCCAAGAGCCAGTTCCTGGCCGCCATGAGCCACGAAATCCGCACGCCCATGAACGGGGTGCTGGGCATGGCGCAGCTGCTCATGGAAACGCAAATGAACCCCGAGCAGCGTGACTATGTGCGCACGCTCTACCAGTCCGGCCAGGCCCTGCTCACTATCATCAACGACATCCTGGATTTCTCAAAGATCGAGGCCGGCAAGCTCACCATCGAGGCGCTGCCCTTCGACCTCATGCTGGCCATGGATGAAGTCTGCGACCTCATGCTGCCGCAGGTGCAGGAAAAGAAAATCGAACTGGTGCAGCGCTATGCGCCGGACTGCCCGCGCCTGCTGCAGGGCGACGTCGGCCGTATCCGCCAGATCCTGCTCAACTTCCTGGGCAATGCCGTGAAGTTCACGCAGAAGGGCCATGTGCTGGTGGAAATCACCGCGGACAGCGTGGTGGGCGACGAAGCCGTGATACGCCTGGCGGTCACCGACACCGGCATAGGCATCGCCAAGGAAAAGCAGGCGCATCTCTTCGAGCAGTTCACCCAGGCCGATGCCTCCACCACGCGCCGTTTCGGCGGCACCGGCCTGGGCCTGGCCATCTGCAAGGCGCTGGCCGAGCTCATGGGCGGCCATGTCGGCCTGGAAAGCGCCGAGGGCAAAGGCTCCACCTTCTATGCCGTGCTGCCGCTGAAACGCCAGAGTGCCTATGAGGCACGCGCCCTGCCCGCCGAGCTGCAGGGCCTGAACCTGCTGGTGGTGGACGATCTCGAACTGAACCGCCGCATCCTGCGCGAAGGCCTCTCCAGCCACGGCCTGCGCATCAGCGAGGCCGCCAGCATGACCGATGCCATGACCGCCATGCGGCGTGCCGTGGCCGACAAAAATCCCTTCCAGGTCGCGCTGCTGGACTACCATCTTCCGGACGGCACCGGCGAAATGCTGGCCGAAGGCATCAGCCACGATCCCGCGCTGTCCGGTACGCGCCTGGTGCTCCTGAGCTCCGGCCCCGTACGCGGCGAGCTGGACCGGCTCAAGGCCGCCGGCTTCTCCGCCGTCATGCCCAAGCCGGTGCGCCTGAACCAGCTGCTGGACGAGCTGCTGCACATCGTCAGCGCGCGGCCGCGGCCACGCGATGGCGAGAACGAAAATGACAAGCAGGCCGACCGCCTGCCCGCCAACCTGCGGGTGCTGCTGGCGGAGGACAACGCCGTCAACCAGAAAGTCGCCGTGCGCATGCTGGAAAAAATGGGGGTGCGCGTGGACGTGGCCAACAACGGACTGGAAGCCGTGCGCATGTGCCTGCAATCGCGTTACGACCTGGTGCTCATGGACTGCCAGATGCCGGAAATGGACGGCTATGCCGCCACCCGTGAAATCCGCCGCCTGCAGGCGCTGTCCGCCAGCCCGCGCGGCGTGCCGGTGATCGCCCTCACCGCCAACACCCTCGAGGGCGACCGCGACCGCTGCCTGGAAGCCGGCATGAACGATTTCCTGGGCAAGCCCATACGCCAGCAGGACCTGCTGGCCATGCTGCTGCGCCACACCCTGCGCCCCGCGCCGGAGCTGCTCACCGACGATGTGCCGGGCATGACGCCCTGAGTCCGTTCCCCCATGCCTGTCTCCGTGCCCGACATCGATCTCCAGGAACGGCCACATTATTTCCGGCAGCCGGTGATCGTGCTGCTGGCCGGCGTCGTGCTGTCGGCGCTGGCCTCCATCTGGGTGGCAGGCCTCGTCGACCGCCAGGTGGAAGCGCGTTTCCACCAGCTCGGCCTGCGGCAGATGGAGCGCATACAGGAGCGTTTCGATCTCTATGCCCACGGCCTGCGCGGCGCGCGCGGTTTCCTGGAGCAGGAAGGCGAGACGGTCACCGCGCAGCGCTTCCAGCGCTATGCGACTTCACGCGACCTGACGCGCGAATTTCCCGGCACCCTGGCCTGGGGCTATGCGGAGCGGCTGCCGCTGGCGCAGGCGGCCGCGCATCTGCGCCAGCGCCACAACCTGAATTACCGGCGCCTGGGCAATACCGAAAACAACAGCGAGGCCTGGGTGGTGCGGCTGGCCGAACCGCTGTCCGAGAACAGTCCCGCCCTGGGCACCGACCTGGGCAGTGAAGAAGCACGCCGCGCCGCCATACGCCACGCCCTGGATACCGGCAACGCCAGCCTCACCGCCCCCATCACCCTGGTGCAGGACCCCGACACGCCCACCGGCCTGCTGATGCTGCTGCCGGTCTATGAACTTGGCCGCCAGCCCGCGGCCGTCACCGGCCTGGTGACGGTGGCCCTGCGTGCCGGCGACATGCTGGGCTTCCTGGCCGAAGAACCCGGCCTCAAGGACCAGCTGGACATCGTGGTGCGCGACATCAGCGCGCAGCCGAAAATGCTCTACCGCCTGCCCCCCGGCAATTCCAGCGCGCATATCCCCGGCACCCGCCTGCGCGACCTGCCGGTGCTGCATGCGCGCGAGGAAATGACCCTGGGCGGACGCCGCTGGGAAGTGGAGTTCAGCGGCCGCCCCGCCATCTACACCGACGCCGACCGCTGGCTGCCGCCGCTGGTGTTCACCCTGGGCAGCCTCATCAGTTTCCTGGTCACCGGCCTGCTGCTGTTCAGTGCGCGCCTGCGCCAGAGCGCGGAAGACCGTGCCCGCGCCATGACCACGTCGCTGCGTGAACGCGAAGCCCTGCTGCAATCCACACTGGCCTCGCTCACAGAATGGGTGTTCGTGCTGGATGCCAGCGACATGGTCATCGACTGCCATGAACCGCCGCAGCAGAGCGGCTGGAAAACCCGCAATGAATTCATTGGCCGTACCCTCGGCGATTCGCTGCCACCGGCCGCCGCCGTGCAGCTGCAGGGCGCGCTGATAGAAACACGGCAACGCGACCGCGCCGAATTCGAATTCGATATCGAGGAAGCCGGCACCATGCGCCGTTTCGTGGCCAAGCTGACCGCGCGCCGCAGCAGCGGCGAGCTGGACGGCATCACGGTGGTGGCGCATGACGTCACCGTGGAGCGGGCACAGGCCCGCGAACTGGCAGAGTCCGAACAGAAATTCCGCCTGCTCTTCGCCGAGGGCGGACAGGCCATCATGCTGACGCGCCATGACCGCTATGTGGATGCCAATCCCGCAGCGCTGCGTCTTTTCGGCGTCCCCAATCTCGCGGCATTGCAGCACGCCAACCTCGGCGTGGTGTCACCCATGGTGCAGCCGGACGGCCGCCTGTCACGCCAGACCATACACGAGACCATGCAGCGCGTGATCAGCGAGGGCGCGCAGAACTTCGAATGGACATTCCAGCGCCTCTCCGACGGCCAGACCTTCCCGGCCGAGGTGCACACCAGCTGCCTGGACATCAACGGCGAACCGCATTTCCTGTCCACCATCACCGATCTGTCCAGCCACAAGCTCACCGAATCCACGCTCATACAGTCGCGCGATGCCGCGGAAGCGGCGACCCGGGAAAAAAGCGAATTCCTGGCCACCATGAGCCATGAGATCCGCACGCCCATGAACGGCGTGCTGGGCATGGCGCAGCTGCTGTCCAACACCCCGCTCAACGGCGAGCAGCAGGAATACCTCAACACCATCCAGCAGTCGGGCCAGGCCCTGCTCACCATCATCAATGACATCCTGGACTTCTCCAAGATCGAAGCCGGCAAGCTCTCCTTCGAGGAAGCACCTTTCGACCTGCAGGTCGCGCTGGATGAAACCTGCGAGCTGCTGCTGCCGCAGATACGCGAAAAAGACCTGCAGCTGCAGGTACGCGTGGATGCCAGCACACCGCTGCAGGTCATAGGCGACGCCGGCCGCTTCCGCCAGATCCTGCTCAACTACCTCAGCAATGCCCTGAAATTCACCCAGCATGGCGGCATCACGGTCAGCCTGCGCGCGCGTGAAGCCGGGCGCGGTGCCGCGTTGTATGAACTGTCGGTGGCTGATACCGGCATAGGCATCAGCCCGGAAAAGCAGGAGCTGCTGTTCCAGAAATTCGCGCAGGCCGATGCCACCACCACACGCCGCTTCGGCGGCACCGGCCTTGGCCTTGCCATCTGCAAGGCACTGGTGGAACGCATGGGCGGCGAAGTCAGCATGAGCAGTACACCCGGCCACGGCTCCACCTTCCGCGCCACCTTCTGGATGAGCCTGGACCCGCATGCGCCACACCAGATGCTGCCGGTGCTGCTGCCCGCCCTGCGCCATGCCGGCATGCTGGTGATGGACCGTCCCTCCAGCCATCGCGACGCCCTGCTCAAGGGCCTGGAAAAATCCGGACTGCCCGCCGTCGCTACCGGCAGCGCGGCGGAAACCCTGGCGCAGCTGCGCGAGACCCCGGCGCGTTTCCTGCTGCTGGACACCGAAGTGGCCGGCAAGGAACTTCTGCCGCTGCTGCAGGACATACGCCACATCGACAGCATGGCGCACGCCGTCATCATGCTGGTCACCACGCAACCGGACCAGCATGACCATGCTTTCTGCCGCGCCCACAACATCGCCGCCTACCTGCCCAAGCCGGCGCGCCTGGCCTGGATACTGAGTGCGCTCAACATCATCGCCAATGGCGAACATGAAGGCGTGGTGTCACGGCAGACGCTGTCCAGCCACCATGCCCGCGGCAAGGCCCTGCCCTCGCTGCGCCAGGGCATACGCGTGCTGCTCGCCGAGGACAATGCCGTGAACCAGAAAGTGGCGGCGCGCATGCTGGAAAAAATGGGCTGCCACGTGGACATGGTGGGCAACGGCCTGGAGGCGCTGGTGATGGTGGCGCAATTCCCCTACGACGTGGTGCTCATGGATGTGCAGATGCCGGAAATGGACGGCATCGCCGCCACGCGCAGCCTGCGCTCGCAGGGCTTCGCCGAGCTGCCCATCATCGCGCTCACCGCCAACAACCGCGACAGCGACCGCCAGGAATGCCGCGCCGCCGGCATGAGCGATTTCCTGGCCAAGCCCATCAAATACGAAGACCTGCATACCTGCCTGGGCCGCTGGGTGTGAGCCCACTGCATATGAAATCGGTGGGTGTGAAAAGCGGAAATCGTCCCCATATCCCCTGAACACCCTTTATTTCCGGAGGCCGCCATGAGCGAGACCGTCGCCGTGCTGGGCGCCAGCCCCAAACCCGAGCGCTACAGCAACAAAGCCATACGCATGCTGCAGGAATATGGCCACAAGGTGATTCCGGTGAATCCGGCGCAAAAGGAAATCGAGGGACTGAGTGTGGTGTCCAGTGTGAATGCGCTGCCGCGCGAAGTGGACACCGTCACCATGTATGTCAGCCCCGCGCACTCCGATCCCCTGCTGCCGGG
>DASUXS010000256.1:0-2327 GCA_036377855.1 Moraxellaceae bacterium | reverse complement strand
CCGGATTTTTTCCTGCAGATGCTGGGCGCGGGCCGCGAACATCAGCAGCAGCTCAGCATCCGGGCTGACCGCCTCATCCCGCTTCTGCTGCAAGAGCGCACGAATCTCTTCCGCCAGCGGCGTGCCACCGGGTTCGCGTGTCACGCACAGCGACAGCCCCTTGGCCGCGAAATAATCGCGGATGAAAGCGATGCAGGTGCTTTTGCCAGCGCCCTCGCCGCCTTCCAGGGTGATGAAACGTCTGCTGTCAGTCATTTTGCTGCTCATCTTGCTCAGGGCTGTGCCGCCTGTACCGGCGGCGCGGAACGATAGGCCGCCTGCCGCCGCTTCTGGTATTTCTCCACCGCGCGGTTATGTGCCGCCAGGGTGGACGTGAATTCATGCGTACCGTCGCCACGCGCCACGAAGAAGATGGCATCGCCCTGGTCCGGATGCAGGGCGGCATGGATGGCGGCCCGGCCCGGCAGGGCAATCGGTGTCGGCGGCAGGCCGTTGATGCGATAGGTATTGTAAGGCGTCATGCGGCGCAGGTCCGCGCGCCGCAGATTGCCATCATATTGCTCGCCCATGCCGTAAATCACCGTGGGATCGGTCTGCAGGCGCATGCCTTTCTGCAGGCGGCGCACAAAGACACCGGCGATCTGCGCGCGCTCGCTGCCCACGCCGGTTTCCTTTTCCACGATGGAGGCCATGATCAGCGCTTCATAGGGATTGCCATAAGGCAGCCCGGGCGCGCGCTTTTCCCATTCCTCGGCTAGGATCCGCTTCTGGCCCTGGTAGAGCGAACGCAGGATCTTGACGTCGCTGTCACCGGGGCCGATGTCATAGGTATCCGGCGCAAACAGCCCTTCGGGATGCGCTTCTTCCGCGCCTATGGCCGCCAGCAGTTCCTCATCGGTGAGCTTTTCGGAATGCTTCACGTCATCGCGATCCGCCAGCAGGTCACGCAGGTCGCGATAGGTCACGCCCTCGACAATGGTCATGCGCGTGGCCGACTGCTTGTTGCCGCCCAGCACCAGCGCCAGTGCCGACACCGTGGTCTGCGGCGGGCGCAGCAGCCAGATGCCGGGGCGCAGTTTCTTTTCACCCGGCTGCAGGCGCAGCCAGGCACGGGCCAGGAAAGCATCGGGAATCACGCCGTCGCGCGCCAGGGTGTCGGTGACCTGGCTGATATTGCTGCCCTTGCGGATTTCCAGGCGGTAGCCGTTGTCCGGCAGCGGCAGGCGCGAAAACAGGCCGTGGTAAATCCACAGCGCCGGAAGAAAGGTCAGCAGGAAAAATACGAGAGGCCACAGCCAGCGTGACATCCCCTTGCGGGTCTGCATGGTCAGAGTTGTTCCTGCCAGAAAGCCTGTAGGCGCCGGGTCAGCGGCCACTGCGTCCAGTGTCGGCCAGAAAGCCCGGACACCGGCCAGATGCCGTTCACACTATTGCAGAAAAATACCTCATCCGCGTCCCGGAAAGCATCGACCGTGAGTCGCGATTCCTGGGTGGGAATACCCTGCGCGGCGGCATGGGCCAGGATAGCGGCCCGCATCACCCCGCGCACGCCGGCCTGATCGATAAGGGGGGTATACAGGACACCGTCACGCACCAGGAAGACATTGCTGAACACACCCTCCACCACCTGGCCATCGCTGGCACAGACCAGGGCTTCGCGCTTGCCCAGCGCTTCCAGCTCGCGCCGCAGCAGCACCTGCTCCAGGCGGTTGAGGTGTTTGTGGCCGGCCAGCAAAGGCTGCAGGCCCAGTTGCAGCGTGCAGACCGCCGCTTCGATACCGTCCTGGGCCTCCGGTATTTCCGTCAGCGGATGGGCACTGAAAATAACGGTGGGAACAGCGGCCGGGTCCGGCAGGTAGCCGCGGCCGGAAACGCCGCGTGTCACGATGATCTTGGCAACGCAACGCGCGGGACAGGCTTGCAGGAAGCGCAGGAAATCCTGCTGCAGCGCGGCAACATCCAGTGCCAGGCCCAGGGCCGCGGCGCTGTCGCGCAAACGGGAAAAATGCAGGTCGCCGAGAACGGCCCTGCCCTTTTCCACGCGCAGGGTTTCGAACAGACCGTCGCCATAAGCCAGGCCGCGGTCCGCGGGATCGAGATGACCGCCTTCGCTCCCGTTGACCCAGACCGGCCCGCTCATCAGACGCGCCGGAAAATCAGGCTGCCGTTGGTGCCGCCGAAACCGAAGGAATTCGACAGGGCGACATTGATGGGCATGGAACGCGCCTTGTGCGGCACATAGTCCAGCTTGCAGCCCTCGTCCGGATTGTCCAGGTTGATGGTGGGCGGCGCGATATTGTCGCGTATGGCCAGGATGGAAAAGATGG
>DASUXS010000255.1:0-3360 GCA_036377855.1 Moraxellaceae bacterium | reverse complement strand
AGAGCAGGCCGGGCAGGTTGAGGGCGCCAGCGGAATAGGCGCCGCCTATGCCCAGCACGTCGCCGAAAATCCAGCGTCCGAAGATGGAGCCTATGATGCCGATGACGACATTGAGGATGATGCCCTGCTGGGCATCGGTCTTCATCAGCAGGCTGGCCAGCCAGCCGATGATGCCGCCCACGATGATTACGACGAGCCAGTCCATCTGAGTTCCCCTGTGCCTGCGGTCTGTTCTTTCACCGTAGTTAAAGGGCGGCTGCTCTTCTGGGGCGCTTTGGGCGGGAAATTGCCGGGGATTTGTAAGGACTGTGGGAGATATGTTGGGGCGGCCTGCAAAACCGCGCCGCTGTGGTAGCAGCGCTGTATTGCACAGATTCAGCAAAAGGATCAGAGGCTGAACTGGTCGCCCAGGTAAACCTTGCGCACGGTTTCATTGGCCAGGATGTCGGCGGCCGTGCCTTCGGCAATCACCTGGCCGGTGCTGACGATATAGGCCTTCTCGCAGATATCCAGGGTCTCGCGCACATTGTGGTCGGTGATGAGCACGCCGATGCCGCGGTTCTTGAGGTGGGTGATGATGCCCTTGATGTCGGAAACGGAAATCGGATCGACGCCGGCAAAGGGTTCGTCCAGCAGCACGAACTGCGGCTCTGCCGCCAGCGCACGTGCGATCTCGGCACGGCGGCGTTCACCACCGGACAGGCTCATGCCCAGGTTCTTGCGGATATGCGTGATATGGAATTCCTCGAGCAGGGATTCCAGTTTTTCCTGGCGGCCTTTCTTGTCCAGGTCCTTGCGCGTTTCCAGGATGGCCATGATGTTCTGCTCCACCGACAGCTTGCGGAAGATGGACGCTTCCTGCGGCAGGTAGCCTATGCCGCGGCGGGCGCGGCCATGCATGGGCAGGTGCGAGATGTCTTCATTGTCGATATGGATCTGGCCGGCATCCATGGGCACCAGGCCCACGATCATGTAGAAGCTGGTGGTCTTGCCGGCGCCGTTGGGGCCCAGCAGGCCCACGATCTGCGCGCTGGCCACGGACAGCGACACATTCTTCACCACCTGGCGGCCCTTGTAGCTTTTGGCCAGGCCCTGGACGATCAGCTGGGTCACTTCTTGCTGTCCTTCTTCAAGTCACGCGCCTGCGGCGGGAACACCAGCTGCACGCGATTCGTGCCGTCGCCCTTGGCGTCGACCTGCTGCTTCTGGCTGTTGTAGGTGATGGTCTGGCCGCTGAAGCTGGAACCATCCTGCTTGAGTTTGGCATTGCCGGTGAGCGTGATGATTTCATTTTTCGCGTCGTAATCGATGCGCTGCGCTTCCGCGGTGACCAGGCCCTTCTTGGGATCGGGCTGCTGCT
The DNA here is from genome assembly GCA_036377855.1 of Moraxellaceae bacterium. Taxonomy (GTDB): domain Bacteria; phylum Pseudomonadota; class Gammaproteobacteria; order Pseudomonadales; family Moraxellaceae; genus UBA2031. Next base: position 2,000 of record DASUXS010000255.1, on the reverse strand, counting down.
GGTAGCGTGCCGGATTGCCCTTGGACACCGTGGACTGTATGGCGCCTTTCTTGTCCGTGGTGATGACGATTTCATCGGCGCGGATTTCCAGCGTGCCCTGTTTCACCACGACCGCGCCGGTATAGGTGGCGATGCCGGTTTTTTCATTGAAGCGGGCGGTATTGGCCGAGACCTGCACGGGCTGGTCGCGATCGGTGGGCAGCGCCTGTGCACCGGTCGCGGCCAGGGCCAGCAGGACCAGCAGAGTGCGCGGCAAGGCCTTAGCGGGGAGCGGGCGCATAATTTCCCTGTACGTTCTGGTTGAGGACCAGGTCCCCGGTTTTCATGTCGGCCTGTATGCCGCGGCTGCTGAGCTGGCCGCGCGGGCTTTGTATTTTCACATCGGCTTCGCCATACAGTTTTTCCTCTTTGGGGAAAACATGCAGGCTTTCGGTATCGAAAGTCACCGGCACGGCGGCGGGGTCGCGGCGTTCGGCATGCACCTGTCCCCGCAGAACCACTTCCGTGCCCTGTTTCAGGCCCTCGCCCTGGCGGGCACTGAGCTGCCAGGCTTCGCGGCCCTGGTCGAACAGGGTCATGGTCGGTTGCTCCATTTCCGCCACGTCTTCCGGCTTGTCGTAGTGACGCAGCTCCGGGGCCGTGAGCTTGCGCAGCAGGCGGCCCTGGGTATCGGTTTCGGTGCCGCGGATATTCGTCACCACATAATCCGGACGGCGTTCTTCCGCGCCCTGCAGCACTTCCTTGGGATGCCCCATGCCCCAGTAATAGCCGGCGGCGCCTATGACCAGCAGCACACCGGAAAGACTGAGGAGGTTACGGGCATCCATGGCGTCGGCTGGTCTCAGGAATGATCGAGATAAGGCGCCAGTGCGGCGTCGTAACGGTCCTGCGCGCGCAGCAGCAGGTCGCAGACTTCGCGTACGGCACCACGGCCGCCCGACAGCTTCGTCACATAATCCGCATGGCGACGCAGCTCTTCATGGGCATTGGCCACGGCCACGCCCAGGCCGGCGGCGCGTATGGCGGGCAGGTCGGGCCAGTCGTCACCGACATAGGCCACTTCTTCCAGCGCTATGCCCAGCGGGCCGGTCAGCTCACGCAGCGCGACCAGTTTGTCTTCGCGGCCTTGCAGCAGATGCGCGATGCCCAGGTTTTTGGCGCGACGCGCCACCAGCTGGGTATTGCGGCCGGTGACGATGGCGCAGGTGATGCCGGCGTTCTGCAGCATCTTGATGCCGTGGCCGTCCTGCGTATCAAAAGTCTTGAGTTCCTGGCCGTCTTCCGCGAAATACAGGCGGCCATCGGTGAGCACGCCGTCCACGTCCAGGGCCAGGAGGCGGATACGGGCGGCTTTCTTCATCACATCATCCATTTTTTCAGCGCCTCACATCACGCCTGCGCGCAGCAGGTCATGCATATTGAGGGCGCCGACCGGACGGCGTTCGCCATCCACCACGATGACGCCGTTGATTTTCTTGTCCTGCATGACCACCAGCGCTTCCGCCGCCAGCAGGTGGGCGGTCACGGTGGTGCATCGGGTGCTCATGACTTTTTCGATGGCGGTGTGGTGCACATCGATCTTGTGGTCCAGCGAGCGGCGCAGGTCACCGTCGGTGTAGAGCCCGGCGAGCACGCCCTGGCTGTCTACAACAGCGGTCATGCCCAGGCCCTTGTTGGTGATTTCCATCAGCGCATCGATGACCAGGGTGCCGGTGCCGACCACGGGCACTTCCTCGCCCTTGTGCATCACATCCTCCACACGCATCAGCAGCTTGCGGCCCAGCGAACCGCCGGGATGCGACATGGCGAAATCTTCCGGCGTGAAGCCGCGCGCTTCCAGCAGGGCGACAGCGATGGCATCGCCCAGCACCAGGGTGGCGGTGGTGGAGGAGGTGGGGGCCAGGCCGTGCGGGCAGGCTTCCGGCGATTTGCCGATTTCCAGGCTGACATCGGCGGCCTGGGCCAGCGAGGAGTCGCCGTTGTTGGTGATGGAGACCAGC
>DASUXS010000254.1:0-3846 GCA_036377855.1 Moraxellaceae bacterium | reverse complement strand
TCCACCACCCGCCCGAACAGCTGCTCCTCGGTAGGCAAGGGATTGTCGGCATGGCCCTTGGGCAGCCAGCTCCGCCAGTTGATGGCAAAGCCGGACTTGTCCTCTTCAGCCGGTGCAAACTCCGGGTTCTTGTCCAACTGCAGCTGACGGACCACGCGTGCCGCCAGGTCACGCGACTTGATGATCTCAAACTGCGTCTGCAGATACTCTTTGTTGCCTCCATCCAGGTCATAAACCTCCTGGATGGTCACCACCTTGGCCTGCTTCTGTTCAATCAGGAGGGTGTTTGTAGCCTGGTAGACAGGCTGGATGGTGAACACCACCAGCGTAGCCAGCACGGTGATGGCAAAAGCCAGCCCGAAAATGCCCCACTTGTAGCGCATGACGATACGCCAGTACTGGCGCAGGTCGATTTCCATCTCCTGATCGCCCCCCTGGGGAGACATATTCAGTGCATTATTTTCCATGACAGACCACAGATCAGAAGAAGCTTTGCTCGATGGTGAGGATGTCACCCGGGCGCAGGAAGGTATCCAGTGACACGGCACGCGGACGTCCGAAGGGATCATCCTCGTGGATCACGAATATTTTGGTATAGGAAGCACGGGCCGTGAAGCCGCCAGCCAGCGCAATGGCTTTGCGCACCGTGAGGCCGGGCTGGAAGGGAAGGCCGCCAGGTTTGTTGACCTCGCCGTTAACGAAAAACTGCCGGTACTCAAGAATGCTGACATAAACCTGCGGGTTGACCAGGAAGCCGCTCTTCAGCTGCTCCGTCAGATAGTCCTGCAGCATGCCTATGGTCATGCCTTGCGCCCGGATTTCGCCCAGCAGGGGCAGGGATAAAGTACCCGCGTCACTGAGACGCGTCTCCACGGTCAGGTCCTTTTCGTTGAAGACAGTGACCATCACCCTGTCTCCCGGGCCCAGCTTGTAATCGGAGGCCAGGGAAAACACGGGTGCCGTGCCCTGCTCCGGCAACGACAAAGACGCAGGGGGGACAAGCCCCCCCGCAGCAGATGATTCAGCCAGAGGCTCCACGACCACTCCGGGGCTGCTTGCCGCGGGAGCGCCGAAGAGCTTGTCAAACCAGCCGGGCTCTGCCTGAGCTACCGGCGAGAGCACCACACACAACATCAAACACAACAGCCGCCACATGAACTGCACCGTATCAATTACAAGCTGAGTTGCGCGTTCAGGGAGTAGACCAGGCGATCATAGTCATAGGTATTGTCGGTGGAGTCACGATCCTTCTGGCGTGCGCCGGCCCCCAGGATGAGCCAGCGGCGCATCTGGTAGTTCAGGGCAAAGCCGTAATCATGCATATCGTCTTCACGCGGGCCGGCGGCCGGAACGCGGGTATGGTCGTCCTTGCCCAGGCCTGCCGTCAGCACGCTCTGCCAGCGATCACTCCAGTCATGGGTCCAGCCCAAGGCCAGGTTCTTGCTGTCAATCACGACGGTGGGATAGGTACCGTCCTGGAAGCGCTGCGAAGCATCCAGGGTGAACCGGGCACGCTCCAGCGGGGTCCAGACGATGCCGGCATCCCAGGTGGTCTTGGAGCGGTCAGCGCCCACATTGGTCAGCTCGCGCTTGCTGTTACCGAAGCGGATCTTGCCGGTGGTACTGGCCGTGGACTCCCAGCTCACGCCAAGCAGGTAGTTGGTTTCCGTATAGTCTGAGGAAGTGGCGGTGGCACTGTCGGAATAGCTGCCCTTGTTACGCTCCAGGTCGATCAGGAGGCGGGTCTTGGGCATGAGACGCAGGCGGAACTCAAGGATGCTGTTCAGGGTATCGATGTCTCGTGCCTTGGCAGCGTCTTCCTGGTCATAACGGGTCTGACCGAAGTTCACATCCAGGGCGATCTGGCCGGCTGCATCCTGGGCCCCATACTCCAGGCCGCCCTTGATGGTGGCCAGGTTATAGGTGTCAGGGCTGCCGCGTGCCAGGATCTGCTGCTCGGTATAGCCTTCCGTGAAGGCCGTACCCAGGTCGTCATGCAGGAAGTTGTAGCCGGCGCCCAGGTCGAAACGGAAGCGATCCGTCGGCTCGATATGCGCGTTGACGTTGAACAGGTTGTCCAGATAGTTGCTGATGTCCTCGCCATAAAGACCGGCACGCAGCGCATAGCGGGCGGAGTAGGCGTTGTCCCGGTCCTGGGCGATGAGGTCAAAAGTCGGCGAAACCACCAACACCGAAGAGGACACCTCGTTGCTGGGCAGGCGATAAACGTTGCTGTCCTGCTTCAGCTCGGTAGTCAGCGTCGGTACAAAGCGAAAGGGCTCGAGATTAACGGCCTGCGGGTCCAGGGCCACCGAGGCCTGGCTGGCCTGGGCCACCGACATTGCAACTGCTGCGGACATGTACGCCAGCTTCTTCATGCTATCCATTCCTTCCTTATCAATCAGAGCAGCACTGATACAACTTCCACCGGCCTCCATGCGAAAAACCGGCCAACGCTGACACAAAGACGCCGCATGCTATCACCGTGCACCAGCGTCCGTCACTCCCAAAGAGACGTCTTCGGAGGACAGGCGCCCCGGCACCCGATATAATGCGCCCCCTTCGTTACACCCCCCTTAAAACAGCCACGAGAGTGAACTTCATGAGCCATGATTCCGTAGTCATCGTTAACGGCGCCCGTACCCCCATGGGGGGCTTTCAGGGGGCACTGGCTCCCGTCACCGCCCCGGAACTGGGCGCTATCGCCATCCGCGAAGCCTTGAGCCGTGCCGGCCTCAAGCCCGAAGATGTGCAGGAAGTCATCCTCGGCTGTGTACTGCCCGCCGGCCTCAAGCAGGGCCCGGCGCGCCAGGCCGCCATCGACGCCGGCATCCCCGCCGCCGCCGGCGCCACCACCATCAACAAGCTCTGCGGCTCGGGCATGAAAGCCACCATGCTGGCCCATGACCTCATCAAGGCCGGGACCAACGACATCATGGTCGCCGGCGGCATGGAGTCCATGACCAACGCCCCCTACGTCCTGCCCAAGGCCCGTGCCGGCTACCGCATGGGCCACGGCGAAATCAAGGACCACATGTTCCTGGACGGCCTGGAAGACGCCAAGACCGGCCGCCTCATGGGCTCCTTCGCCCAGGACATGGCCAATACCCTGGGCCTGACCCGCGGCGACATGGACGCTTTCGCCATCGAATCGCTGAAGCGCGCCCAGGCCGCCATCGCCAATGGCAACTTCAAGGCAGAAATCGTGCCGGTTCCGGTGCAGACCCGCAAAGGCGAAGTCCTGGTCGACACCGATGAGCAGCCCGGCAATGCCAATGCCGACAAAATCCCGGGCCTCAAGCCCGCCTTCGCCAAAGACGGCAGCATCACCGCCGCCAACTCCAGCTCCATCTCCGACGGCGCCTCCGCCCTGGTGCTGATGCGCGAATCCGAAGCCGCCAAGCGTGGCCTCAAGCCGCTGGCCCGCATCGTGGCGCACGCCACGCAGTCGCAGCACCCCAGCGAATTCACCATCGCTCCCGTTGGTGCCCTCAGCAACCTCTTCGCCAAATCCGGCTGGAAGGCGGAAGACGTCGACCTTTACGAAATCAACGAAGCCTTTGCCATGGTCACCATGGCTGCCATGCAGAAGCACAACCTTCCGCATGACAAGGTCAACGTCTACGGCGGCGCCTGCGCCCTGGGCCACCCGGTGGGCTCCACCGGCTCGCGCATCATCCTGACGCTGATCCACGCCCTGAAGCAGCGTGGCGGCAAGAAGGGTGTCGCCGCCCTCTGCATAGGCGGCGGCGAAGCCACGGCCATGGCCATCGAGCTGATCTGAGGCTCTATACGTAATGAAAGAGGCCGCGGATGCGGCCTCTTTCATTTTTATTTCCCCCTTCC
>DASUXS010000253.1:0-3970 GCA_036377855.1 Moraxellaceae bacterium | reverse complement strand
GCCTTGGTTTCCGCCACGTCGCGGGTATAGATACCCACGGTGGCCTGCCCCTCGGTGTGTATCACCAACATCACGCGAGTGGCCTTCTCCCGGTCCATGTTGAAGAAGCTTTCCAGTACCTCTACCACAAAATCCATCGGGGTGTAGTCGTCATTCATGATGACGACCTTGTACATGGGCGGTGGCGCCAGCTGCGGGCGGGTCTCCTGGACAGCCAGGTCGCCCTCCGGCGCACCCTCCTCCGGACCGCCCTGGCTGCGGACGTTGTCAGGAAATACTAGGTGAAGGTCGGGTGTTTTTCTCATAACTGCTCTACGTCAAATGGTATGGGTTCAACAGGCCTTAATTGCAAGGCTACAGCGGCGCGGCTGGTGGCATGATACCGCCGTCGGTCCGGTCGCGGCAGAGCCGGCCCGGGAGCTATTGACAGCTATACAGGCCGGGGTTGAAATTTCGCCAACTCGCCGGTCACCAACCGGTAACATAATAAAAAACCCGGGCGCAAAGACAGCCCGCCTCTCCCCAGGGGCCGGCACACACAACAACAACGCCGCCAGCGCCACGGCGACCGAGGGAAAGCATCATGGCCACCGGCAGTGTCAAGTGGTTCAACAACGCCAAAGGATACGGCTTCGTCCGCCCCGATACCGGGGGTGACGACCTCTTCGTCCACTACTCCTACATCCAGATGGATGGCTACAAAAGCCTCAAGGCCGGCCAGTTCGTGCAGTTCGACATCCAGGCCTCGGGCAACGGCTTCCACGCCGTCAACCTGCGCTCCCTGAACCAGCACGAGGGCAGCAGCCACCATACCAATGCCGAGGAAAGCCCCAGCGCTTCTGCCGTGGTGCAGGCGACCCCCTGAGAATTCAAGGGCGGCCCCTCCCCACCCCATGAAAAAAGACCGCAGATGCGGGCTTTTTTCATGGCCAAGCGGCTCAGTTCATGTGCTTGATGATGGCGTCACCAAACTCGGAGCAGCGCAGCAGGGTGGCATCGGGCATCAGGCGCTCGAAGTCATAGGTCACGGTCTTGGCATTGATGGCGCCTTCGACGCCGTCAATGATGAGGTCCGCCGCCTCGGTCCAGCCCATGTGGCGCAGCATCATCTCGGCCGAGAGGATGATGGAGCCCGGGTTGACCTTGTCCTGGCCGGCATACTTGGGCGCCGTGCCATGGGTGGCTTCGAACATGGCCACGGAACCGCCGATATTGGCGCCTGGGGCGATGCCGATGCCGCCGACTTCCGCCGCCAGGGCGTCGGAGATGTAGTCGCCGTTCAGGTTCAGGGTGGCCACCACGGAGTATTCCGCCGGGCGCATCAGGATTTGCTGCAGGAAGGCGTCGGCAATCACGTCCTTGATGATGATGTCGCTGCCGGTCTTGGGGTTCTTGATCTTCACCCAGGGGCCGCCGTCGATGAGCTCGCCGCCGAAACGTTCCTGGGCCAGTTCGTAGCCCCACTCCTTGAAGGCGCCTTCGGTGAATTTCATGATGTTGCCCTTGTGCACCAGAGTGACCGAGGGCTTGTCATTGTCGATGGCGAACTGGATGGCCTTGCGCACTAGGCGCTGCGTGCCTTCCTTGGACACCGGCTTGATGCCGATGCCGCAACCTTCGGGGAAGCGGATTTTCTTGACGCCCATTTCCTCGCGCAGGAACTTGATGACCTTGATGGCCTCGGGGCTGTCGGCCTTCCACTCGATGCCGGCGTAAATGTCTTCGGAGTTTTCGCGGAAGATCACCATGTCGGTGAGTTCGGGATGCTGCACGGGGCTGGGCACGCCCTTGAACCAGCGCACCGGGCGCTGGCAGACATAGAGGTCCAGCTCCTGGCGCAGGGCCACGTTCAGGGAACGTATGCCACCGCCCACCGGCGTGGTCAGCGGGCCCTTGATGGACACCACGAATTCGCGCAGGGCATCAAAGGTTTCTTCCGGCATCCAGACATCGGGGCCGTAGACCTTGGTGGCCTTCTCGCCGCAATAGATTTCCATCCAGGAAATGGCGCGCTTGCTGCCATAGGCCTTTTCCACGGCCGCATCGACGACCTTGATCATCACCGGCGTGATGTCTATGCCGATGCCGTCGCCCTGGATGTAGGGAATGATGGGGAAATTGGGGACGTTCAGGGACAGGTCGGCGTTAACGGTGATTTTGTCACCATCCGCCGGCACCGTGATCTTCTGGTAACCCATTATGCAGGTACTCCCGGGGGTGCAGTTTGTGACTTGAGCCTATTCCCAGAGACCGTCAAAAAGACGATACGCCCGGGTGTAACACTCAGGCAGCGCAAGTTCGCTGTCACACAGCACCAGTCGGTGGGCACCAGGGGATGGCCATGGTGGGTCGGCTGAGCCGCCTCGCGACATGAAACTGGGTCCCCGGATATGGGGGCCGCTTGCGCATGGAGTGTTACGCAGATGTCGGCGTCGTTGCACGACTTCCCGGGCTGGCCGGCCAGCGTGACCGACGGCCCATGGGGATAGGCTCTTCCGGCGGCAAGTATATCCTCAAGCGGGCGTGCTCCATAAGTCGTGTAACCGGAAAAAATGCAGTTCCCGCAGCAGTTTGCGCATTTTTCAGGCAAGCTTGGCGCCAATCCCCCGTGCCGTCTCCCCATGCCTCGCCTGATTCTCCTCAACAAGCCCTTCCAGGTGCTTTGCCAGTTCCGTGACAAGGATGGCCGCCCCACCCTGGCCGACTTCATCACCCTGCCCGGCGTTTATCCCGCCGGCCGCCTGGACCACGACTCCGAAGGCTTGCTGCTGCTCACCGACCATGGTCCGCTGCAGGCGCGCATTGCCGATCCGCGCTGGAAGCAGCCCAAGACCTACTGGGCCCGGGTAGAGGGTGAAGTCACGGCAGAGGCGCTGCGGAAGCTGAGCGAGGGGGTCGTCCTCAATGACGGCCCCACCCTGCCCGCCCAAGCCCGACGCATCGAAGCACCGGTGCTCTGGGAGCGCGATCCGCCCATACGCCACCGCGCCCACATCCCCACCAGCTGGATAGCCCTGACCCTGCGCGAGGGCCGTAACCGCCAGGTGCGGCGCATGACGGCGGCCGTGGGCTTCCCCACCCTGCGCCTGGTGCGGGCCGCCATAGGCCCCTGGGCGCTGGAAGGCTTGCAGCCGGGCGAGTCCCGGGAAATCCGGCTGGGCCGACAGGAGATGCAGGAAATCTTCGGGCTGGAGCAGGAAGAGCTGGCCAAGGCGGCCGGCAAAGCAGGGGCAGGGAAAGAAAGACCGCTCAGGGCATCCAGCGATCAGCGGCCGCTGCGTCGCTCGTCTTCGCCTCGACCCAGTGCGCCTCCCCGTTCACCCACTCCTTCTTCCAGAAAGGGGCGCGGGTCTTGAGGAAGTCCATGAGGAAGCTGGCAGCCTGGAAGGCGGCTTCGCGATGCGCCGAGGCCACCGCCACCAGCACGATGGGCGCCCCGGCCGGCAGATAGCCGATACGGTGTATCAGGCGTACGCCCTGCACCGGCCAGCGCGAAGCCGCTTCGACCACCAAGGACTGCAGCACCTTCTCGGTCATGGCGGGATAGTGTTCCAGCTCTATGGCCGTCACCGGCCCCAGGGCCGACTGGCCGCGCACCAGGCCGGTAAAGGTCACTACCGCCCCGACCCCGTCCACCGCCAGCGCGGCGGCCTCGGCCTCGAGGTCGAAAGGCTCCGCCTGCACGCGGACCCGGACGTCCACCTCAGCCCCCGGTCACCGGCGGGAACAGCGCCAGCTCGTCATCTTCAATAACAAGGCTGTCGCGCGCCGCCATGTCCTGGTTGATGGCCGCCAGCACGCCGCGCTCGCAGGCAAACAGCTCCTGCCAGATGCCGCCACGGGCCGCCAGGGCATCCAGCACGCCCTGCACCGTGGTGTCGCGATCTGCCGGCAGCTCGAAAGCCTCGCTGTCGCGACCCAGCTTTTCACGGAAACGGGCGAAATAAAGGATGTTGATCTTCACGATGCC
>DASUXS010000252.1:0-4123 GCA_036377855.1 Moraxellaceae bacterium | reverse complement strand
TCCCGCGAAGGCGGGAATCTCGTGAACTCAGGCAGAGCCCTTTTAAAGGCCCGCTGCGTCTTCTGGAGATTCCCGCCTTCGCGGGAATGACGGTTTCTTTTTTAAGGTAAAACCCCATTCGCCCTGAGCTTGTCGAAGGGCCGCTCAGCCCAAAAACAACCGATAAGCCGGATTATCACTCTCTTCCTGGAAGGGATATCCCACCGCCTTCAGCGACTCCAGCAACTCTTTGTGCGAACGCCCACCCAGCTGCAGCCCGACGAGTACACGCCCATAGGCCGCGCCATGGTTACGGTAATGGAAGAGCGAGATATTCCAGCGCGCCTCGATGCGCGTCAGGAAATTCATCAGCGCACCCGGACGTTCCGGGAATTCAAAACGGAAAAGGCGCTCATCGTTGAGACCGGCATGGCCCCCAACAAGATGACGGATATGCAGCTTGGCCATCTCGTCATCCGACAGGTCCAGCGCGGCATAGCCCTTCTTTTCCAGCTGGGCGCGGATTTCCTTGCGCTCTTCATCGCCATTGCGCAGCTGCAGGCCGACAAAGACATGCGCGTCCTTGGCATCGGCATAGCGATAGTTGAATTCCGTGATATTGCGTTTGCCCAGGGTCTGGCAGAAGGCCTTGAAGGCGCCCGGCTTCTCCGGCAGCGTCACGGCAAACACGCCTTCGCGCTTTTCACCGATTTCCGTACGCTCCGAGATATGGCGCAGGCGATCGAAGTTCATATTGGCGCCGGAGTCGATGGCGATCAGCGTAAGGCCTTCGCACTTCTCCTTGGCGACATATTTCTTCAGGCCGGCCAGGGCGAGGGCGCCCGCAGGTTCGGCGATGGAGCGGGTGTCGTCGAAGATGTCCTTGATGGCAGCGCAGATTTCATCGGTGCTGGCGGTGATGACGCCATCGATATGGTCTTTGAGCACCTTCCAGGTTTCGGCGCCGATCTGGGAGACGGCCACGCCGTCCGCAAACAGGCCGACATGGTCCAGGGTCACGCGTTTTTTTGCCTTCATGGCGGCAGCCAGGCAGGCCGCATCTTCCGGCTCGACCGCGATCACCTTCACTTCCGGCCGCACGTATTTCACATAAGCGGCCACGCCGGCCGCGAGACCGCCACCACCCACGGGCACGAAGATGGCGTCGATGGGGCCGGTATGCTGGCGCAGGATTTCCATGGCCACCGTGCCCTGGCCGGCGATCACATCGGGATCGTCGTAGGGGTGCACGAAGGTATAACCCTTTTCCTCGGCCAGCTTCATGGCATGGGCATAGGCATCGTCATAGGCATCGCCCGCCAGCACGGCCTGGCCGCCCAGGCTCTTCACCGCATTCACCTTGATGTCCGGGGTGGTCTGCGGCATCACGATCACGCTTTTGATGCCCAGCTCGCGCGCCGCCAGCGCCACGCCCTGGGCATGGTTGCCGGCGGAAGCACAGATCACGCCCTTCTGCTGCTGCTCCGGGGTGAGGTGGGCGATCTTGTTATAGGCGCCGCGCAGCTTGAAGGAGAACACGGGCTGCAGGTCTTCGCGCTTGAGCAGCACCCGGTTCTTCAGGCGGCGGCTCAGGGAGGGAGCCTCGTCCAGCGGCGACTCCACGGCCACGTCGTAGACACGGGCGCGCAGGGTCTTCTTTACATAGGTTTCCAGCATGGGGCTTCCGGCATGGGGGGCGGTGAAGCTTCCGATGTTACCAGCAGGTCGCGGTGCCCGGTCTACAAGCAGCGCGCGCGTCGATATAATCCGCGCTTTCCCGCCGCCCCAGCCTGCCCCGGAGACCCCCATGGACCAGAACGCCCTCAAGAAAGCCGTTGCCGAGGCAGCCCTGGCCTATGTGGAGCGCGGCGAGATACTGGGCGTGGGCACCGGCTCCACCGCCAATTTCTTCATCGACGCCCTGGCCCCGATACGCGACGACATCCCTGGTGCCGTTGCCAGCTCCAAGGCCACGGCCGAACGCCTGCAGAAAATCGGTATCGAGGTACTGGACCTGAACAGCGTGGGCAGCATCAGCGTGTATGTGGATGGTGCCGACGAGATCGATGCCGGCCTGGCAATGATCAAGGGCGGTGGTGCTGCGCTTACGCGCGAAAAGATCGTGGCCGCCGTCTCCAAGAAATTCATCTGCATCTGTGATGGCAGCAAGAAAGTGGACCGCCTCGGTACTTTTCCCCTGCCCATAGAAGTCATTCCCATGGCGCGTTCCTATGTCGCGCGCGAGCTGGTCAAGCTGGGTGGCAATCCGGTTTATCGCGAAGGCGTGGTGACGGACAACGGCAATGTCATCCTGGACGTCTGGAACCTGTCCATCGATGTGCCCAGGCAGATGGAAGAGCGCATCAACAATATCGTCGGCGTGGTCACCAACGGCCTGTTTGCGCTGCGTCCGGCGGACGTGCTGCTGCTGGGCACGGCTGAGGGTGTGAAAACCTTCAAGGCCTGAGCCTGTGCTCAGGCTCAGGGTTGATAGGGAATATTGAAGCCCGCCTTGTCGGCATTCGTCTGCAGGCCCTGGAATTTGAGGAGGCTGGCTTTGCCATCCCATTCAAAGGCGGCTCCGTTGTAGGGATTGCGCAGTGTGCTGCTGGCGACAGCAGCAGCAACGGCGTCCGGGGCGACATGCTGCATGTGCAGGGTCGTGGCCAGCAGGGCCAGGCGTCTGACGCCTTCCAGGTCGGAAATCCGCGGGTAATAGTCAGCATAGGGCTCAATGCCGGTCGCGATGAGCAGTCGTCCCACCGGGTTGTACAGGGACCACGGCCAGTCCTCTTTCTGCTTGCGCAGGCTCATGACAAGGCCGGGGTATTCCTGCAGCGGGATGGAAAAGCGCAGCTCGTTTGCCATGAGCTTTCTGGCATAGAAATTCAGGGTGTCCTGCCGTTTCAGAAGCGGCAGCAACAGTTTTTCCAACCACCCCCGCATGATGGATTTGTGCCCGCCCGCATCAAGAACCAGGGCTCCGTTCAATTCCGATTGTTTGAGCAGATCGGCAGAGGCGCGGACTTCACCCCTGAAAATCCTGAGAAAGGAGCGATCCGCCGCTGTGATCTCCTGCTTCCAGGACGGTGGCAGGCTGGCGGGCTCCGGTTTTCCCGGCGCGGCCATCAGCGCAAGGCTGCCCAGCACATAATTCCTCCGCAGTGAGGCAGCCGCCGCCATCTTGGTCGACAGCGAATTGGTGTTGGCCAGCACGTTGCGCCAGAAGACATGATCCATTTCCACGGCCTGCCCGGCAGCTTTGGCATTTCCCGCCTGGGCATTTATCCGGGCCTGAAGCAGCAGGATTTTCTGCGCCTCAAGGCTGTCGGGATACAGTGAAAACAGGGAAACCGGATTGGCAGGGCTGGCTTCCCGCCACTGCGGCCGGGATATCAGGACCCGGTAGCGCTCCAGTATCCAGGGGTGTTCGTGAATGAGCCGGCTTATAGATGCAGGGTCCGTGAGCTGCTTTGGCAGGCAATCCGCTCCCGGCAGACTGCAGGCGGTGAGAATGTCACTCGCGGTTCCAGGCTGGGCCTGCAGCACCGCCATGACGGATCCCGGGCCTTTATTGTCGTAGAGGCCGTCTTCTCCTTTTTCCAGCCAGGCATTGAGCTTGCCGATGTTCTTTCGGCCTTCGACAAGGACATCGGCCGTTGCTGGCGCTGAGAAGCCCATGGCAAAGACATAGCCGTTGTCAGCATCATCCGGCGCAGGCTGGCCCGGTGCCTGGTCAAGTGCAAGGAAGTCTGTTGAGGGCGCGCTGTCATGGCGGTTGATGAACAGCAGCAGGGCATAGGCGATGGCGGTCAGGAGAAAAAGGCCGGCGATGGTGACGCCGAGCAGGCGGGCGATTTTGCTGAGATCAAGGTGCATGGCGGGTCCCTATGCAGTGGATTTCATTCCAGAGGTCGGTTGTGTGATGAGTGCAACGCCACCTCAATTCCGTTCAGTTTCCAAATGGCCATCACCGTGGATGTGCAGAACGGTGATGTCTTCTTCCAGCAGGGCTGGTGCCATCAGCAGGCCGCGGTGCAGGCGGGCAGGGCCTTGCGAAAAAGCCGGGCGCCGGATCGGCTTTGCAGGATTTTTTTTCTTGGCAGTCAGAATCAGAAGGTCTGGCATCAAGCCCATGGCCCGG
>DASUXS010000251.1:0-6256 GCA_036377855.1 Moraxellaceae bacterium | reverse complement strand
CCCGCGCCATCCAGGCCTGCAAGAAGGCCGGCAAGTACATCGGCATCTGCGGCCAGGGTCCCTCGGACCACCCGGACCTGGCCAAGTGGCTGATGGAGCAGGGCATTGATTCCGTATCCCTGAACCCGGACTCGGTGCTGGACACCTGGTTCTTCCTGGCCGAAAACCACGGCAAGTAAGAACGACGGCGGACAGCTGGTCGCAATAAAACAGGCGGGAATTCCCGCCTTTTTTATTGGGTGCTATTTTTAGCGGCAACTTCCTTCAAGCGATGCCGCCATGGCCTTCCACCGCCTGGAAAAACTCCTCAACCTGCATGACGGTTACCGCCAGGTCTTCCGCGTGGACGGCATCAGCCTGCTGCTGATCCAGGAAGAAGGGCAGCGCTACCTGCTGCGCAATATGTGTCCGCACAAAGGCTTTCCGCTGCATAACGGCACCCTGCAGGGCACAAGGCTGCGCTGTGCCTTCCATGCCATGGAGTTCGACCTGCGCCATGGCGGGCGTTGCGTGCAGCATCCGCTGCAGCCGGGCGTGAAGATGTATGCGCTGGCCTACGACGGCAACGAGGTGGGGGTGGAGCTTTAGCGGCGGGCAGGTGTCAGTGCGGCGAGGGCGGTGGCGTTGCCGCCATAGAGATTGCGGTAGCGGCTGGTGACGCGCTTTACGTAATCCTGGGTTTCGGCAAAGGGCGGAATACCTTTGTACTTGTTCACATTGCCTTCGCCGGCGTTATAGGCGGCCAGTGCCAGGTCCAGGTTCTTGTAGCGGTCTATCAGGTATTTGATGTGCTTGGTGCCGGCCTGGATGTTCTGGCGCGGATCAAAGGCATCACGCACGCTGTACATGCCGGCGGTGGCCGGCATCAGCTGCATCAGGCCCTGGGCGCCGGGCTTGGACAGCGCGCGCGGATTGAAACCGGATTCGGTGTGGATGATGGCCTTCACCAGGCCATGGTCGACATTGCTGGCCAGCGCGGCGCTGCGGATGATGTCGTCAAAGGCATTGCGGTTCTTGCTGAAGCTGGGCCGCACCGCGAATTCGTCTTTGCCCCAGTTGCCGTATTTATGGACATTGGTGTCCTTGTACCAGGTCACCTTTTCCAGCTTGGTGTATTGCTTGAAGTTTTCACCGCTGGGTCTGTTGCGTTCGTTCACGATATTGGTGAAGAGCACATTGCCGTCGGCATCCCGGAACTTGTAGACGTTGCCCGCCTGGGCGGCTGCCGGAAGGCAGGCCAGGAGCAAGAGGGTCAACAGCGGGGCACGGCAATTCATGGTCATGGGCTGGCGTTTTTCTTTTGCGGGATTGTGCCCGCGGGTCAGGCGAGAGGCAAACCGGAGCAAGCTTATCCGGCTTCTTGCCGCATATCAATAAGTCAATAAATAACAATGGCTTGTGAGCAACTATTAAGGCGTATTATCGGATTCTGCCCCGACAGGTCGCCTGTAGAAGCGAGGAAAGGGGCAATTAGGGGGAAAGGCAGGGCAGAGGCCTGATTTTGCAGGCTTTTGCGGCCTTTACGCATTGCGGCTACTACGCATGGTGGCGATGGAGTGCCCCTGCCTAGAATGCCGACATCATCCGGGTGCAGACCTTCATGGAAGAAAACCGTTATCAGGTCCTTGTGACCGCCATCGATGGTGGCCTGGCGTCACGCTGGCAGGCCATCCAGTTCTTTGCCCATCTGTTCAGCATTTCCGAAGACGAGGCGGACGTCCGCCTCAAAGCCTTGCCCTGCGTGGTGCGGGGCTGCCTCAGCCTGGACCAGGCCCAGAAGTATTGCCGCGTCATGCGCCGCCAGGGCATAGGCTGCGAATTGCTGCTGCAGGAAGGCGCCTGAATCGACTGGCGGGGCAGGGCAGGGGCTGTGGAACAATTCCCGTTTCATCTTGAACAGCTGATTTAATACCCAGCTCCCCGGGGTGCCTGCACTGGTGCGTATGGGCCAGAAACAGGATCATGCGGGCTGCCCCCTCACTCTTGAGAAGTTACTTTAAGTTTTCTCAGCGGGATGCGCTAAGTGTGTTCCACGGAGCAGGTTATACACGTTGTAGGACAGCCATAAATTTTCCTGTCGCTCTTGACATAATTCGTCAGGCCCGCCTCGGGAAAATGCCTGTATAAAAAATAAGCCAATGATTTTATTGGTTTTTATTTGTGTGACGAAAAAAGCGTCAAATTGTTGCAAGTGCAGTAACGGCGGGCCTTGGCGGCCTTGGCACCCATCCTGTACACAAAGTTATCCACAGAAAATGTGGACAGAGTTTTTCTAGAAACTCCCTGAGCATGGTCAGAGATTAACCATGCGCCGGCTGAGTTCTACGAGTCGCTGGCTGTAACCACTTTCGTTGTCATACCAGGCCACCACTTTCACGAGATTGCCGCCCAGGACCTGGGTCAGGGCGGCGTCCACGGTGGCCGAATGGGTGTCGCCCCGGAAGTCGGCCGAGACCAGGGGGCGGGTCTCCAGCGCCAGGATATGGCGCAGGGCGTCGCTGGCGGCGGCCTCGAAGGCGGCATTGACGCCCGCTGCACTGGTGGGCCGGCTGACCTGGAAGCAGGCATCGATGAGGGAGGCGTTGGTGACGGGCGCCCGTACCGCATAACCGTCGAGCTGGCCGGCCAGGTCGGGGATGACCCGGCCCATGGCCTTGGCAAAGCCGGAGGTGGGGGGAATCAGGGAGCTGCCGGCGGCGCGGCCGCGACGCCAGTCCTCATGTGCCTGGTCCAGCAGGGCCTGGTCGTTGGTCAGGCCATGCACCGTGGTCACGAAGCCGCGCTCTATGGTGAAGACGTCGTGGACGACCTTGGCCACCGTTGCCAGGCAGTTGGTGGTGCAGGAGGCGGCACAGATGGCCGCCACCTGGTCCAGGGCCACGCTGTCCTCGTTCACGCCCCGCACGATATTGGGAATGCCCTCCACCGGCTGCGAGACCAGGAGACGCGGCATGCCGGCCGCCAGGGCGGCATCGATGTCTTCCTTGCGCTTCAGGCGGCCGGTGCAGTCGATGACCAGGTCGACCTTGCCGGCCCAGCCGACCTTGGCGATTTCGCGCTCGCGGCTGAAACCCACCCGTTGCCGGTTGAGCAGCAGCTGATCATTTTCTGCACCGGCACTGAAAGCCCAGCGTCCATGCACGCTGTCGAAGGCCAGCAGATGGGCTGCCTGTGCCGGATCCAGGGCGGGGTCATTGATATGGGCCAGGAGCAGAGGAGAGGCGCTGTCGCAAAGCTGGCGGGCCACCAGCCTGCCGATACGGCCGAAGCCGTTGATGCCGATACGTATGGCCATAAACAACCCCTGATTATTTTTTGTTCTGTTTGCCCAGCCTAGGCCTAGTCTTGAGTCATTGCCACGAATCCGTTTCACTTGCGCGGTTTGTGATGCGTGGGTTTGAGGGAGCAGGCATGCTGAACCGTATCTGGCTGGGATTTTTCCTGATCGCCTTCCTGGTCTGCCTGGTGCAGGCCTCGCTGGGTGGCCAGCCGGAAATATTCGCGGTTGTCATCGCGGCCAGCTTTGCCGCCGCCAAGATGGCGGTGGAGGTGGCCATAGGCCTGGCCGGCCTGCTTTGTCTCTGGCTGGGCCTGTTCCAGATTGCCGAGCGCTCGGGACTGATTGAAAAACTGGCCTGGGCCCTGACGCCGTTGTTCCGCCGGCTGATGCCGGAGGTGCCGGCGGGCCATCCCGCCATCGGTGCCGTCACCATGAACCTGGCGGCGAATATGCTGAGCCTGGACAATGCCGCCACGCCGCTGGGCCTCAAGGCCATGCGCGAGCTGCAGACGCTGAACCCCGAGCCGGAAACGGCGACCAACGCGCAAATCCTTTTCCTGGTGCTGAACACGGCCTCGGTCACGCTGATTCCGGTGACGGTCTTTCTTTATCGCGCGCAATTCGGCGCCAGCAATCCTGCCGATATCTTCATCCCCATCCTGATTTCCAGTGCCGCCGGCACCCTGGGCGGCCTGCTGATGACAGCCTGGCTGCAGAAGCTGCGTCTCTGGGACCGTGTCGTGCTGGCCTATGCCGCCGGCCTGGCCCTGTTCATGAGCCTGATGGTGACGGCCGTGGTCACGGCGCCGCCGGAAATGCTGGGCATACGCTCCGCCTTCATCGGCAACCTGCTGCTGTTTTCCGTGATCGTGCTCTTTCTGGTCGCAGGCTGGCGCAAGGGCATTGATGTCTACGATGCCTTTATCGGCGGCGCCAAACAGGGCTTCGAGGTCGCCATCGGCATCATTCCCTTCCTGGTGGCCATGCTGGTGGCGATTTCCGTGTTCCGCGCCAGCGGTGCGCTGGACAGCCTGTTGCAGAGCCTGGCCTGGGGCTTTGGCGCCCTGGGCCTGAATACCGATTTCGTGCCGGCGCTGACCACGGCCTTCATGAAATCGCTGTCGGGATCCGGCGCCCGCGCCACCATGCTGGAAACCTTCCAGCACTATGGCGTGGAGTCCTTCCCCAGTTATGTGGCCGCCATCTTGCAGGGCTCCTCGGAAACCACCTTCTATGTGCTGGCCGTGTATTTCGGCTCCGTGGGCATACGCCGCGAGCGCCATGCCCTGGCTTGCGGCCTGTTTGCCGACCTGGTCAGCGTGGTGACGGCCATCCTGGTGGCCTACTGGTTTTTCCACTGAGTGGCCCGGCTGACGCCGCCTGGCGCGGCAAGAGTCGTTTCGCTGAGCCTTTGGCTGGCTTAGAATTCGCCATCCGTATCGGGGCTGTATTAGGGACAGGGGAGTAGGTGATGCGTCGTGTCGTGTTCAATCAGAAGGGCGGGGTAGGGAAATCCAGCATCACGGTGAACCTGGCCGCCATCAGCGCCGCCCAGGGCAAGAAAACCCTGGTGGTGGACCTGGACCCGCAATGCAATGCCACCCAATACCTGCTGGGCGAGGCGGCGGAGTTCTCCCGCGACAAGCCCGAGCTGTCCCCCAATATCGGCCAGTTCTTCGCGCAGACGCTGTCCTTCAACCTCAAGGAAAAGCCCATAGGCGAATACGTGCACAAGACCGCCCATGACAATCTGCACGTGATCCCCTCGAATCCGGAGCTGGGCGAGATCGAGCATCTGCTGGAAAGCAAGCACAAGATCTTCAAGCTGGCGTCAGCGCTGAAGTCCCTGAGCAGCAGCTATGACGCCATCTATATCGACACGCCGCCGGCCTTCAATTTCTACACGCTGTCCGCGCTCATCGCCGCGCAGCGCTGCCTGATTCCCTTTGACTGCGACGCCTTCTCGCGCCGTGCGCTCTACACCCTGCTGGAAAACGTGGGCGAAGCCCGTGCTGACCACAATGACGAGCTGGAAGTGGAGGGCATCATCGTCAACCAGTTCCAGCCGCGTGCCAGCCTGCCGGTGAAGCTGGTGGAAGAACTGCGTGCCGAAGGCCTGCCCATCATGAATTCGCCGCTGTCGTCCTCGGTCATCATGAAGGAATCGCATGAGCGCGCCCTGCCGCTGATACATCTCGCGCCCAAGCACAAGCTGACGGAAGAGTATGTGGCGTTGTTCCATGAGCTGAATCCGGCTTGAGACTCAGGTTGTTCTTAATAAAAAAGGCCGCCTTCGAGCGGCTTTTTTTACTTCCACAGTCCTCTCATTCGTCATTCCCGCGAAGGCGGGAATCCAGTGCCTTTACGGCCGTGTTGAAAAGCAAAGGCGTTGGGCCCCGGCTTTCGCCGGGGCGACAGTGGAGTTGATAACAATAGGCAGTTTGGTCCTTTAGGCTGCTATAGGTACTGGATTATTCGCTACGCCGCAGCCTGCGGCTGTTCAACGCCCTTCGGGCTTTTGTCCCGCCTTCGCGGGAATGACGGTGCAATAGTGAGGTGTTGGGGAATGGGGCGTCAGCTCAGTCCTTTGAACGCCTGCAGCACCCGTTCCCGCGCCATGCCGTGGTCAACCATGGGTTCCGGATAATCCGTGAACAATGAAGTCTGGCCCTTGGCATAGGGATCATGGATCTGCTTTGAAGGCAGGTCACGCAACTCCGGGACATATTCACGGATGAAATGACCATCCGCGTCGAATTTCAGGCTCTGTGACACTGGATTGAAGATACGGAAATAGGGCGCCGCGTCATTGCCGGTGGAAGCCGACCACTGCCAGCCCCCGTTATTGGCGGACAGATCGCCATCAACCAGATGCTGCATGAAAAAGCGCTCGCCCCAGCGCCAGTCTATGAAGAGATCCTTGGTCAGGAACATGGCCACCACCATGCGCAGGCGGTTATGCATCCAGCCGGTCTG
>DASUXS010000250.1:0-2269 GCA_036377855.1 Moraxellaceae bacterium | reverse complement strand
AGTCGGCGGCCAGCACCGTGAATTTCCACTGGCTGATGCTGATGCTCTCGTCGCGCTCCGGCAGGCGTTCAAAGGCGTTCATGACGATGCCGCCTATGGTGTCGAAATCGTCATTGCTGAAGCTGGTGCCGAAATGCTCGTTGAAATCCGCGATGGGCGTGATGGCTTTGACCGTGAACTCGCCGGCGCCGATCTCGTGGATCAGCATGTCCTCGTCGCTTTCCAGGTCGTGCTCGTCGTCGATCTCGCCCACGATCTGTTCCAGCGCGTCTTCCATGGTCACCAAGCCGGCGATGCCGCCGTATTCATTCACCACGATGGCCATGTGGTTGCGCTTGGCGCGGAATTCCTTGAGCAGGCGGTCCAGGTGCGTGGATTCGGGCACGAAGAAGGCGGGGCGCAGGAAGTCCTTGAGGTCGAAACGTTCGGGGCGGTCCTGGGTCAGCAGCTTGAGCAGGTCCTTGGCGAAGATGATGCCTATGACTTCATCGGAGTTGTCTTCATCCAGCACCGGGAAGCGCGAGTGGGCGGATTCGATGAGCAGCGGCAGGAAGTCGCGCGGCTCCATATTGGCGCGCACGGCCACCATCTGCGCACGCGGGATCATGATCTCGCGCACCTGGCGTTCGGACACCTGCAGGGTGGATTCGATGATGCGCAGGGCATCCGGGTCCAGCAGGCCGCGTTCGCCGGCATGCTGTATGACTTCGGCCAGGTCCTCGCGGTTCTGCGGTTCCCCACTCAATGCCTGGGTCAGGCGGCTCAGCCAGGATTTCTGGTTTTCGCCCGAAGGTCGACCCTCGCTCATGGTGCTGCTTCCTTTTCTAATCGTTGCTCCCGCGGTGGCGGGAGTTGTTGCTCATGCTGGCCGCAGGCTGCAGCCGGAAAATCCCTGCAGGGCAGGGACGAATTCATTCGTAGGGATTGGCGATGCCCAGGTCATGCAGGGCGGTGATTTCCTTGCCTTCCATGACTTCCGCTTCCTCGTCGTCGATATGGTCATAACCCAGCAGGTGCAGCACACCGTGGATGGTGAGATGTGCCCAGTGGTCCCGCTCCGCCTTGCCCTGTTCCACGGCTTCGGCGGCGACCACGGGCACGCAGATCACCAGGTCGCCCAGCGGCAGCTCGTCCAGCTGCTCGCGCAGGAAATCCGGCAGCTCGCTGGGGAAGGACAGCACATTGGTGGGCTTGTCCTTGTCGCGGTATTCCCGGTTCAGGGTCTGGCTTTCCTCGGCGTCAACCAGGCGCACGGTGATTTCCACCGCCTGCGCCGGGTCATGCCCGGCTTCCTGCAGCGCGGCCTGGGCCCAGCGCTGGAAATCTTCCGCCGTGGGCAGGCCGCTGGCTTCCTTCCCGGTAAAGGCCGGCTCGGTAAAGGCCAGCTGCAGGTCGATGAGGATAGGAGAAGCAGATTGCATGCCGGTTACGTCGCTGAAGGGTCGGGGGCGTCGCCGGCCTTGCCGGTCTTGCGTTTGGCCTTGTCGGCGTCAAAGGCCTCGTAGGCCTCCACGATGACCTGCACCAGGCGGTGGCGCACCACGTCGCGCGCGGTGAAACGGGTGATATGTATGCCCTTCACGTCACGCAGCACGCGCAGGGCATGGGCCAGGCCGGATTCCTGGCCGCGCGGCAGGTCGACCTGGGTGATGTCGCCGGTGATCACGGCCTTGGAGCCGAAGCCCAGGCGGGTGAGGAACATCTTCATCTGTTCCGGCGTGGTGTTCTGGCCTTCGTCCAGGATGATGAAGGCGTTGTTCAGGGTGCGGCCACGCATATAGGCCAGCGGCGCGATCTCTATGACCTGTTTTTCAATGAGCTTGGCCACGCGCTCGAAGCCCAGCATTTCATACAGCGCGTCATAGAGCGGGCGCAGGTAGGGATTGATCTTCTCGGTGAGGTCGCCGGGCAGGAAGCCCAGTTTTTCGCCGGCTTCCACGGCGGGACGGACCAGCATGATGCGGCGGATCTCGTCCTTTTCCAGCAGGTGCACGGCGGCCGCGACGGCGAGATAGGTCTTGCCGGTGCCGGCCGGGCCCACGCCGAAGCTGATGTCGTTGGCCAGCAGGGCTTCCACGTATTTTTTCTGGTTCTCGCCGCGCGGTTTCACGGCGCCACGCTTGGTATGCAGCGAGCTGCCGTTTTCCGGGCTGTCGGCTGACGCGGGCGGCAGGTCTTCCAGCGAGGCCAGCAGCATGTGCACGGCGGTGGCATCCAGGTGCTCGCGCTCGCCGGTTTCCGCATACAGGGTTTCCAGCACGTTCACGGC
>DASUXS010000249.1:0-5928 GCA_036377855.1 Moraxellaceae bacterium | reverse complement strand
TGAAGCCGCTCCTAGGAATTGTTCATTGTTAAGAAAGACTTCAATAAGAAGGCTGAAATGGCAGGCTAATCGATAGATCGTGAAGTGGCTAGAGTTCCTCCATCGCGCCGCAGCCCTCTGCGGCGCCTTCCAACCCTTACCCAGGAACCAGACCATGCGTATCGCCCTGATTGGCGCCACCGGCCAGATCGGCCAGCACCTCCTCAGCGAAGCCCTGAGCCGCGGCCACCACGTCACCGCCATCGTGCGCCACCCCGAAAAGCTTTCCCCCCATCCCAAGCTCAGTGCCGTTGCCGGCAGCGTCTATGACACTGACGCCCTGGCCAGCCTCCTCAAAGGCAGCGATGCCGTCATCAGCGCCTTCAACCCCGGCTGGACCGACAGCAACCTGCCCGCCAACCAGGTCCGCGGCACCGACAGCGTGATTGCCGCCACCAAACAGGCCGGCGTGCCGCGTTTGCTGGTGGTGGGCGGCGCCGGCAGCCTGCAGGTGCCCGGCGGCGGTATCGATGTGGTGGATACCCCCGACTTCCCGGCGGAATGGAAAGAAGCCGCCAAGGCCGTGCGCGAAACCCTCAAGCACCTGCGCACGGAAAAGGAGCTGGACTGGACCTTCCTCAGCCCCGCCGCCCTCATCGAGCCGGGCGAACGTACCGGCCGCTTCCGTCTCGGCAAGGACGAGCTGCTGGTGGATGCCAAGGGCGAAAGCCGTATCTCGCTGCCGGACTATGCGGTGGCCATGATCGACGAGCTGGAATCGCCGCAGCATTCGCGCCAGCGTTTCACCCTGGCTTATTAAAAAAACCCTGGTAGGAGCGGCTTCAGCCGCGAACCTCCGGCCCCCACGCGAGAGTTCGCGGCTGAAGCCGCTCCTAGGACATTTTCGTGGCTTGTTTTCAATCACCCGGTTTTGCAAGGTAGCCGGCCTTTTTAAAAAGCCAGGAACAACCGATGTCTTCTTCCCGTATTCCCGGCTGGATCGTGCTGATGGGCGCCCTCACCGCCATCGCACCGCTGTCCATAGACATGTACCTGCCCAGCTTTCCGGCGATTGCCGCGGAGCTGTCGGCACTGGGTCGCGTGGAGCTGACGCTGGCGGCGTTTTTCATAGGCGTGGCCCTGGGCCAGCTTTTCTACGGGCCGATCAGCGACCGTTTCGGCCGCAAGCCGCCGCTCTATGTCGGCCTGGGCCTGTTTGCGCTGGCCTCCACCGGCGCCGCACTGGCCTCGAATATCGAAGCCCTGGTGTTGTGGCGTTTCTTGCAAGGCCTGGGTGGCTGTGCCGGCATGGTGATTGCGCGTGCCGTGGTGCGTGACCGCTGCGCACCGCAGGAAGCCGCGAAAGCGTTTTCGCTGTTGATGCTGGTGATGGGCCTGGCCCCCATCCTGGCGCCGCTGCTGGGCAGCCTGTTGCTGAAAATGGCCAGCTGGCGCGCGCTGTTTGCCGTGCTCGCCGGCTTCGCTGTGCTCTGCCTGCTGACCATCTGGAAAACACTGGCGGAAAGCCACGACAGCAAAAATGCCGAGCCGCTGCAGCTGGGCCGCGTGCTCAAGGATTACGGCGCCCTGCTCAGGCATCGCCCCTTCATGGCCTACACCCTGTCCAGCGGGCTCGCCTTTTCCGGCATGTTTGCCTATATCGCCGGCTCGCCCTTCGTGGTGATGCAGCTGCATGGCCTGACGCCGCAGCAATACGGCTGGATGTTCGGCATCAATGCCTGCGGCCTCATCGCCGCTTCGCAGGTCAATATGTTCCTGCTGCGCCGCCACGATATGACCACGCTGCTGCAGGCCGGTCTCTTCATCGCCGCGGGCGCGGGAATCTTCCTCAGCACGCTGGCCTGGCTGCAGCTGCTCACGCTGCCTGTGCTGCTGGCGGGATTTTTTGTCTTCACTTCCAGCATGGGCCTGATCGCGCCGAATGGCGGTGCCGCCGCGCTGGCCGACCAGGGCGCCAAGGCCGGCACCGCTTCGGCTCTCATGGGCGCACTGCAATTCACCCTGGCGACACTGGCCGGCGCCAGCATGAGCCTCTGGCATGACGGCTCGGTGATTCCGCTGGTGACGGTGATGATGTTCTGCGGCGGCGTGGCCTCATTGCTGCCGCTGCTGATCCTGAAAGGCAAAGCGGCGGCCATGGCCACCGACTGAGTTGCCATGAAAAAGCCCGGCATCGCCGGGCTTTTTTCCCATCACCGTCAGTAACAGCGCACCGACATATTGGGCGCCTTGGGATCGCAATCCTCCCAGCGCACCACCACCGGCTTGCCGCCACCGCGGAAAGGATCGTAAAGCGGCATCTGCTGTTCCGTGACATTCAGGCGGCGACCGCAATCGAAACTGCTGCCGCCCTGCCCGGGCTTGGGCGTATAACCCGTGCCATTGGGGCAATCCACCTGGTCCAGCGCCACTTCCAGCGATTTCTCGAAACCCCACATATTCTGCAGCGGTCCCTTGCACTGGAAGCCGGTGCCTTTTTCATTGGCAATGCACCAGGCCTTGGCCGGACCGAAATCCCGTTTCTTCTCAGGTTCTGCTTTGGTTCTTGAGGTGGCCACCTCGACCGCAGGCGTCCTTTCCTGTGCTGCCGCCGCCGGCCTCTGCTGTTGCTGCTGTTGCACGCGTGAGGATTCCACAAAGGGCTGCATGACGCGTCGCGCCTCTTCCTTAGCCGCACGTTCCTGTTCGGCAATGCGTTGCTCACGCAGTGCCTGCTGCCTGGCCTGCTCGGCAGCGGCCGCAGACTTGCCCGCCGTCATGGCCGCCTGGGCAGGGCTGGTCGTGGTTCTTGTCGCACCGGGCACCACTGCCTGGCTGCTCACTGCAAGCTGCTGTTGTTGCTGCTGCTGGATTTGCTGGGCGCGCGCCCGTGATGCCGCCAGGCGCTCGTCTTCCTGCTGTCTTTCCTTTTCACGCTGGGCGACAAGACGTCGACGCGCCTCTTCGTTCTGGCGCTGGTTCTCGGCGCGCATGGTGTCGGCCAGGGCGTTGGTGTTGCTGTAGCTGCCATCACCGCGCTGCACATCGGCATTCCAGGCATCCATCATGCGGCCGGCATTGTCCGCACCCAGCTCACGACCATGGGCGGCGATGGTGGCCATGCCGACCATGCTCATGATCATCTTCTGCTTGGCCTCGTCATTACGGCGCTGGATTTCGCGCTCTTCCGCACGCCGCTCCTCTTCCTGTGCAGCCAGCAGGCTGGCTGCACGCTGGCGTGCGTTGCGCACATCGTTGCTGGTCTGCTGCCAAAGCTGCTGCTGGTCCTCATCGCTGATCAGCTCTTTGATACGCGCGAGGATGCTGTCGGCACATGGGTAATTGGCGGCCTGGGTGCAACGGCCGGCTTCTTCGATGCCGTCCAGGAAATCCTCGCGATCCATGCGGTCAAAGGCGGCCCGCGCCTTGGCAGCCTTGTTGGCCTGCACCTCTTCGACAGGCAGCAGCAACAGGGGGAGTAACAGCAGCATCCATTTTTTCATGTTGGCCTTTCCCGTTTTCATGTCGTTCCTATCCATTTCCATCTTCATTTTGCCGTGCTCACCAGGCCGGTCTGCGGCAGCAGCCAGTTCATGGTGGCCACGGTGGTCTGCAATTCAGCCAGCCGTCGTTCATGGCTCGCCGCCAACGGCGCCACACGCTGCAACTTCTCCAGCACGGAACGGAAAGCGGCGGACTCCAGGTCACAACCCGTGTCGGGCACGACAGGCGCCGGCGGTATGCCTGCGCCGGACTGTCCCTGCTGGTCGGCGCTGCGGAAACCTGCCAGGCAACGCTGCAGCAAGTCACGCTCCGCCGCGTCGAAGTACGCCGTCTCCTGCAGCAGGGACTGGGTGATATCCAGGTAGTAAAGCGCCAGCGTGGCCAGCAGCTCGCGGCGCAGATGGCGCTCCACCCAGGCCTCCAGCACCAGCGCCGCATGGGCGGCACGGGCCGGTGACAGGGGCTGTGCCAGCGCCGGCTCATAAAACTGCTGCCGCCGCTGCACGGCTCCCAGCTCGCGGAATTGCGCGAACGCCAGGGCGGTTGTCGATGTCATGCGCTGCTGCAGGGTGTCCAGCGCCAGCTGGTAATACGGCGCACTGCCGGGAAAATAAAAACCGTCTCTTTCGGCAGTCTCCAGGTCATCCAGCACGGCGCCGGCAAAAGCCGGCGAGGCCTTGGCCTGGGCAAACAGGCGGTCTGGTCGCACATTGGCGTTTTCCAGCCAGGCCGGCTCCGCCGCCGACACCGCGCTGACCACCCGCAGCAGCCAGGACAATTCGCTGGCGCAATTCTGCGTGAAGAAGCGGTAATCGTTGCGATAGGCCCAATGCACTTCCGCGAGGGCCTGAACCAGCAGCTCGCGCTCCGGCGCCGACAACTGCAAGGGCAATGAAGCCAGGGAACGGAATTCGTCGGTGGTGTAGGTGCCATACACTTTCATGAAGGGATCGGCATACAGACGCAGGGCATAGCCACCGGACAGGCCTTTCCACAGCGAGATATTGATATTGTCGACAGCGGCACGGAAACCGACGGCGATATGCTCGAACAGGTCTTCATCACAGGCGGCATCGACCTTTTTTCGCTGCGGTGCGCACACTACAAGGCGCAGGCTGGTGTGACCGAAACGGCTGAGTGTCTTGCCGCTTTCACCGGCAAACAGAAGGTGCACGGCGGCAACACGCGCAGGCGGCAGCTGGCGCAGCTGGCGGCCGCCTTCTTCCGTATCCAGCAGGAAAGGCAGCGTATCCGCGCATGCCCTGGCCGCTGCAGGTCGCTGCCACAGCTTTTCCAGCACACGCGCCGTCAAGGGCCGGCGGCAGGCGTAATCAGGCTGGGTGAAATAGGCGGCGGCCTGCGCGGCATAGGCCGCAGCGGCATCTTCTTCCGCCTTGTCTGCCACACGCTGGAAGCTGCCGCGGAAAAACAGCGCGAAGAGATCACGACGCGACTGCAGAGAAGCGCAGTCTGGCGCGCAGAAAACATCCAGGTCATCCACGCCCTGCGCGAAGAACGCCTGCAGTGCCGGCCGCTGCGCCGCCGCCAGCGCGCCCGGCTGCCAGCCGGCAGGCGGCGGCAGACCGGCCGCCAGCGCTCTGCCCGTCAGCAGGAAAAGCAGGAGAAGGGCGCCGGCAGGGCGCCCGTATTGGCGCAGCAAAACCCGCATCAGCTTTCAGGCAGGCTTTCCGCCGCTTGCACGCGCCCCACCATGGAGCCGGGCTTGGCAAAGGCTGCCGGATCGGCTGCCGTACGGAACACTTTCTTGCCGCTGGAAACATCGGACAAGGTGAACAGCGGCAGGTCGATGATGATGCCCGTGGCCATGGTGGACCAGCTGAACGGCCCCAGCTCGGCGTCATCCTTGCTGCTCAAGGTGTCCAGCGCCTGTACCGTGATGCCGTACTTGGCTTTTTCCTCTTCTTCCAGGCGCCTCTTTTCCGCCAGGGCAGCCGCCTGGGCTTCCGCCTCCGCCTTTTCACGCGCAATGCGTTCGTTTTCCAGGCGCTGGCCTTCCGCCGTGAACTGCAGCGGACCCAGCACCACGCTTTCGCGTTTCATGGCGCCGGCGGACAGGAAGAGCTCCTTTTCATACAGCTTGAAGCTGTGCTCACTCATGCTCTTGCGCACGCTGAGCCTGATCTTGCCTTCGGGCACCACCAGGTCCACCGGGCACTCGCCTTTTTTTGCCCCGTTGATGCTGACCAGCGCGCCGGCCGCTTCACCATCGCAGCGCAGACGCAGATAGGCGTCATCCGCCTGGGCAACGGTGGCCATCCCCAAAGAGGCCAGCACCAGAATCTTTTTCACCACAACATCCCCCTTCAACACGATTCAAGCCATCCTTCACTCAGGCGCCCTCCTGGCTTGTTTACGCCCCGGCAGCTCCCCGCGAGGCACTTTCCTCTCTTCCCCCCGGGCGGCGCCCGGGGCTGGATTTCATGG
>DASUXS010000248.1:0-3254 GCA_036377855.1 Moraxellaceae bacterium | reverse complement strand
CCACGTCCAGGCCGGAATTCATGGTGGTGTAGATGTCGGTGACGCCAGGGAAAGAACGGATGACACGCGCCGCCTGCTGTGCTTTCTGCTCCGAGAAGGCCAGCGTGGAGCCCACGGGCGTGGAGAACTTCACGCTGATTTCCGACAGGTCCGGCTCCGGCACGAATTCACGGCCGACAAATTTGAGTGCCAGCACCGCTACCAGCAGACTGAGCACGGCATAGCCCAGGGTCTGGGCGCGATGCGCCAGCGCCCAGCGGATTGCCGTCTCGTAATGCCCCGCCATTTTTTCCAGGAAGGCATCAAAACCACGCAGGATACGATCCAGGTAACTGTTGCCGCGGCGCGAGGAAGCACCGTGGGCCTGCGGATCCGGCCAGCGGCTGGAGAGCATGGGGTCCAGCGTGAAGCTGACCAGCATGGACAGCAGCACGGCGCAGGAAAC
Source organism: Moraxellaceae bacterium (assembly GCA_036377855.1). Taxonomy (GTDB): domain Bacteria; phylum Pseudomonadota; class Gammaproteobacteria; order Pseudomonadales; family Moraxellaceae; genus UBA2031. Next base: position 2,809 of record DASUXS010000248.1, on the reverse strand, counting down.
GGCGATGCCGAACTGGTAGAAGAAACGGCCGATGATGCCGCCCATGAATGCCACGGGCAGGAAGACGGCGACGATGGTCAGCGTGGTAGCCAGCACGGCCAGGCCGATTTCCTTGGTGCCATCCAGCGCCGCCTGTTCATGGGACTTGCCCATGGCGGCATGGCGCACGATGTTTTCACGCACCACGATGGCATCGTCGATGAGCAGACCGATGGAGAGCGACAGCGCCATCAGCGTCATGGTGTTCAGCGTCAGGCCGAAGGCATAGAGGCAGAACAGCGTACCCAGCAGCGCGATGGGCAGCGTGAGGCCGGTGATGACGGTGGAGCGCCAGGAGGCCAGGAAAAGGAAAACGATGAGCACGGCCAGTACCGCGCCTTCGATCAGGGTTTTCTGCACATCATCCAGCGAAGCCCGGATACTGCGCGAGCTGTCGGCGACGGCGACCATTTCCACGCCATCGGGCAGCATGTCGCGTAAGGTTTCCATCTGCGAACGCAGGGCATCGGTGACGGCGATGGTGTTGGCGCCGGACATCTTCACGATATCCAGGCTGATGGCGCGTTTGCCGTTGAGCAGGGCCAGGGACTGGGCTTCCTGTTCGCCGTCGACAAGGCGGGCGACCTGGTCCAGGGTGATGGCGGTCTGGCCGCGCGTGGCGACCACAAGGGAACGGAAATCAGCGGGATCGCGCAGGCGGCCGGCGATTTCCACCATGCGCTCCTGGCGGCCCAGGGAGACGGTACCGGCCGGCAACTCGGCATTGTCGCGCTTGAGCGCGGCCACCACCTGGTCGACCCCTATGCCCAGGGCCTCCATGCGGTCCGGCATCAGCTCCACGCGGATTTCGCGCGGCACCGCACCCACCACGTCGATACGGCCAACGCCCGGCACGTTCTGCAGGCGGCGCAGCACCTGCTGCGTGACAATGGTGCTGAGCTCGCGCGACGACATGTCCTTGGCCATGAAGGCGATGGAGAAGATCGGGGCTTCGTCCGGACGGTAGCGTTCAACCAAAGGATCGGTGACTTCGTCGCGGAAACGCGTCTTCACGGCCGCGACCTTGTCACGCACATCCTGGACCGCGGTCGCGATGGGCACGCCCAGCACGAATTCCACGGCAATGCGCGACTGGCCTTCATAGGACGTGGAGATGATGCGCTTCACACCGGGGACGGTGTTGATGACTTCCTCGATGCGGCGCGTGACATCGCTTTCCACCACTTCCGGCGAAGCGCCGGGATAGTTGGTGGTCACCACCACATAGGGGAATTCGATATCCGGATATTCCTCGACGCTGAGCGCGCGCCAGGAAAAAATGCCCAGCACCATCAGGGCCAGCATCATCATGATGGCCAGCACCGGATGGCGTATGCACAGCCGCGTGAGGAACATGGCTCAGCCCGCCTTGTTCATGGCGTCGGCGCCGGTGTCCATCATGCGCACCGGTGCGCCGATGCGACGCAGCGACACCTTGGTCGCCACCACGCTGTCCCCTTCCTTGAGTCCTTCCGTCACCAGCACCTGGCCGCTGCGGTCATCGCTGGCGCCCAGCACCACCGGCTGCCACTGCAGCTGCTTCTGGCGTATCACCATCACACCGGCCTGGCCGTCCTGGGTCTGCACCGCGGTGGCGGGAATCGCCAGGCCCGAGGGCGAGCCGGCATCGCGCAGGCTGCCATGCACGAACAGGCCGCCGCGCAGGCGCATGTCGGGATTGGCCACGCTGGCATACACCGTGATCTTGCGGTTGCTGGCCTTGGCCATGGGATTCAGGCGGACAATGGTGCCCTTGAAGTTGGTGTCACCGTAGGTGTCCACCTGGAAGGTGATGTTCTGGCCGACGCGCACGCGGGAAATTTCCGAAGACGGCAGCTGTATGGCCAGCTCCATCTCACGCAGGTCGACAATGCGCAGCAGCGGCGTGTTGGGCATCACCAGCTGGCCCGGCTCGACGAGACGCTCGGCCACGATGCCGGCGAAAGGCGCGGTCAGGCTGACATCCTGCAGCGATTTCTTCGCCATCACCACGGCGGCCTCATTGGCCTTGAGCTGGGAACGATAGACTTCCACCTGTGTGTTCGCACGATCCAGTTCGCTGCGTGCGAAATAGCTCTTCATGGACAGCTGCAGGAATTTCTCGTACTGCGCCTTGGAATTTTCCAGTTCGGACTTGGTGGACTGCACCGAGGCTTCGGCCTGGGCCAGGCGCGCCGACATCTCACGATTGTCCTGGCGCAGCAGCAGCGCACCGGCGGCTACCTGTTGGCCTTCACGCACCGGCACATCGGTGACTTCGCCGGCGACGCGGGCATTCAGCAGCATCTGGCGCACTGGCGACAGCGTGCCGGTGAAGGTCACCTGGCCATCGAGGTTGACGAAGCGCACGGTGGCCACGTCTTCCGGCATCAGTTCCAGTGCATGCGGCGTGGCGGCCATGGAGCTGATGGAGGGCCGTGGCCAGAACAGCACCAGCAGCACCAGCAGCGCAGCGGCAATGCCCATGGCCAGCGGCCAGCGGCGTTTGAGGAGAGCAGCAGTCATGGTCAAAGCCTCCCGCATTCGAAATAGGGAACGCGACTGGGATCAAGGTGGGGATGGGCGTTGTCGTTGAAGGCGACGGTGTAATGGCGGCCACGCAGGGAAATCGTGCGGAAACGCGAGAGGGCGCTGCGGCGCGGATCGCTGTCGGCCAGGCTGAGCGTGAGCGCGGTGGGCGTCTTGCCGGCATCGCGACGCAGGCTTTCTTCCCAGGCCGCATCCAGCAGCAGGTCGAAGGCGCCTTGATCGTCCGGTGCCGTCATCAGCG
>DASUXS010000247.1:0-3495 GCA_036377855.1 Moraxellaceae bacterium | reverse complement strand
CCGACCGCACCACGCTGGTGATCGCGCACCGCCTGTCCACGGTGGTGGATGCGGATGAAATCCTGGTGATGGAGCAGGGGCGGGTGGTGGAACGCGGCAGCCATCGCCAGCTGCTGGCGCAGGGCGGTATTTATGCGCGTATGTGGGATTTGCAGCAGAGCGAGAAGGATGCGGATGAGGTCCTGGCCACTTGAGAAAGGTCGTCATTCCCGCGCAGGCGGGAATCCCCTGGCATCTGCCAGGACCTTTTTAATGCCCGCTGCATGTCGTGGAGATTCCCGCCTGCGCGGGAATGACGTTGGTGAAAAAAAGGGCGGCTCATGGCCGCCCTTTTTCATTTCACTCATCTATCAGGATTTTTCATCCGAAATAAAACGATAGATACCGGCCCCGATCACCGCACCCACCAGCGGTGCCACCCAGAACAGCCACAGCTGTGCCGTGGCCCAGTTGCCGACAAAGATCGCGACACCGGTGCTGCGCGCCGGATTCACCGAGGTATTGGTGACGGGGATGCTGATGAGATGGATCAGCGTCAGTGCCAAGCCTATGGCGATGGGCGCAAAGCCCTTGGGCGCATGCGCATGCGTGGAGCCCAGGATGATGATGAGGAAGAAGGCCGTCATCACTACTTCCGCGACCAGTGCCGCCATCAGTGAATAGCCGCCGGGTGAATGCTCGCCATAACCGTTGGCGGCAAAGCCGCTGCTGACCACATCGAAACCGGGCTTGCCGGTGGCAATCAGGTAAAGCACGCCACCGGCGGCGATGCCCCCCAGTACTTGCGCGATGATGTAGGGAGCCAGCTCGCGGCTTTCAAAACGGCCGCCGGCCCAGAGGCCCAGGGACACAGCGGGATTGAGATGGCAGCCGGAGATATGGCCGATGGCATAGGCCATGGTGAGCACGGTGAGACCGAAAGCCAGCGATACGCCAAGCAGGCCTATCCCGACATTGGGAAAGGCTGCTGCCAGCACGGCGCTGCCGCAGCCGCCCAGCACCAGCCAGAATGTGCCGATGAATTCCGCTCCGTACTTGTTCATGCTTCCCATGGTGACTCCTCCTGGAATTGGCCCGTCGTGTGGGCAATAGCAAGAGAAGTATAGGTCGGGATGCGGTCAGCTCCCTTTGCGTTGCAGCAAACCGAGGATAGAGGAGAAGTCCAGTTTGCCTTTGCCATGGCTGGCATGCAGGGAGAACAGCTGTTTGGCCAACGCTCCCAGGGGCGTGGCGGAGTGGCTGTGCTGCGCGGCCTCCATGGCCAGGCCCAGGTCCTTGTTCATGAGGTCGGTCTGGAAGCCGCCGCTGTAGCCGCGTGATGCAGCCGAATTTTCCATGACACCGGGCCAGGGGTTGTAGAGCTCCAGCGACCAGTTGCGGCCCGAGCTTTTCATCAGGATGTCGGAGAGCACCTTGGGATCCAGGCCGTTGTCCACGCCCAGCTGCAAGGCTTCGCAGCTGCCTATCATGTGTATGGCCAGCAGCATGTTGTTGCAGATCTTGGCGACCGCGCCGGCACCGGCGGGGCCGGCATGCAATACATTCTTGCCCATGGCTTCCAGAAAGGGGCGGGCACGCACCACGTCGACCACGGTGCCGCCGCAGAGAAAGCTCAGTGTGGCGGCGGCGGCACCGGCCACGCCGCCGGAAACGGGGGCATCAATCATGGCGATGCCGCGTTCATGGGCGGCGCGGGACACGGCACGGGCGCATTCCGGTGATACCGTCGAGCAGTCGATGGCCAGATGCTGTTTGCCGAGCAGGCCCAGCAAGCCTTTTTCCGCATCGAGATAGACGGCGCGTACCGCGGCATCATGCGGCAGCATGGTGATGACAGTGTCGCAGCCGGCGACGGCATCGGCCGCATCGCGGGCGACATACGCACCGTCTTTCGCCAGAGTGGCGGGCAGTGCCGGATTGAGGTCGAAAGCCCGCACCGTATAACCGGCCTTGAGCAGGTTGCGCGCCATGGGGGCGCCCATATTGCCGCAGCCGAAAAACGCGATGGTGCTCATGCTTCTGCTCTCCTTTTCTTAATCGTCATTCCCGTACCGAAGGGCATCAACTTCGGCGGGACACACGCCCTTAAGGGCGTTGAACAGCCGCAGGCTGGCCCCGGAGGGGCGAGCGCAGCAAGTAATTTTTAGGGCGCACAGCGGGCCGTCAATCAGGCTCTGCCCGTTTTCGCGAGACCCCCGCCTGCGCGGGGGCGGGCCTTACAGGCCCGGTTTTTCCAAGAGCTTGCGCGCTGTGATCAGGCGCATGATTTCATTCGTGCCTTCCAGGATCTGGTGCACGCGCACATCGCGCACCATGCGCTCCAGCGGGAAGTCACGCAGGTAGCCGTAACCGCCATGTAGCTGCAGCGCTTCATTGCAGACAGTGAAGCAGGCATCGGTGGCAAAACGTTTGGCCATGGCGCAATGCAGGGTGGCATCGGCATCGCCGGCATCCAGTCGGTTGGCGGCGTGGTAGACCATGAGACGTGCCGCCTGCAGCTCGGTGGCCATGTCGGCGAGGCGGAATTGCAGGGCCTGGAAATCCGCGAGGGCGCGGCCGAACTGCTTGCGTTCCAGCAGGTAGCGGTGCGCCGCGCGCAGCGCCGCCTGGGCCGTGCCCAGCGAGCAGCTGGCGATATTGAGGCGGCCGCCGTCCAGTCCCTTCATGGCAAAGCCGAAGCCCTGGCCTTCTTCGCCAAGGCGCAGTGCCGCCGGCAGGCGTACATTTTCAAAGACGATGGCGCGGGTGGGCTGGGCATTCCAGCCCATCTTTTCTTCATTCTTGCCAAAGCTGATGCCGGGGGTGGCGGCCGGCACGATGAAGGCGGAAATGCCTTTGGCGCCGTTGTCGGCGGTACGGGCCATGACCACCAGGATGTCGGTGGCGCCGGCGCCGGAGATGAACATCTTGCTGCCGTTCAGCACATAGCTATCGCCATCGCGTTCAGCCCGGGTGCGCAGCGCCGCGGCATCGCTGCCGGCGCCAGGCTCGGTCAGGCAGTAGCTGGCCAGCCATTCCCCGCTGGTCATTTTCGCGCCGAATTCCTGCTGCTGCGCAGCATTGCCGAAGCGCGTCACCATCCAGGTGCACATATTGTGAATGGTGATATAGGCGGCGGTGGCGGTGCAGCCCTGTGACAGCTGCTCGAAGATGAGGGCGGCATCCAGGCGCGACAGGCCCAGGCCGCCGCTGTCGGGACTGGCATAGATGCCGCAGAAACCCAGCTCGCCGGCACGGCGTATCACGTCTACCGGGAAGTGGTGTTCCGCATCCCAGCGCGCGGCCTGAGGGGCCAGTTCGCGTTCAGCGAAATCGCGGGCCGTTTGCACAAAGGCCTGCTGGTCCGGGGTCAGCTCGAAATCCATTTTTACTTCAGCTGTATCGTCATGTTCGGGGCGGCGTGCCCGATGTCTTCATCGAACCAGCGCGCCGTCACGGTCTTGGTCTCGGTATAGAAACGCACGGCCTGCTTGCCATAGGCATGCAGGTCGCCCA
>DASUXS010000246.1:0-3318 GCA_036377855.1 Moraxellaceae bacterium | reverse complement strand
TGTTTCACCAATGAGATGAGAAAAATCCCGACATGACGGCGGCTCAGGTTCACGCGCTGCTGAAAGACGCTGGGCCCCGGCTTTCGCCAGGGCGACATCGGAGTAAGAAACAGGAAATCGTGAGCAACCCTTAAGGCAAGCCCGGCACTCCGGGAATTTCTATTGCTCAGGACATAAGAAAGCCAGCTTCAAAAGCAGCATAAGCATTCAAGTATTTCGTCTAAAGTCGCCGCTCTTTCCCATATTAAGATGCTTCCCATACAGCGCTCGCCAGGCGCTCATTCCAGGAGTTGATTTCACAGGGAGGCCATCGTGAACCAGGCCGTCACTTCCACCACCGATCCCGTCAAATTCGCCTACTGGGTACCCAATGTCAGCGGCGGCCTCGTGGTCAGCACCATAGAACAACGCACCGACTGGAGCCTGGATTACAACCTGCGCCTGGGCCAGGCAGCTGAAGCCGCTGGCTTCGAATACGCGCTCAGCCAGATCCGTTTCACTGCCGGTTACGGCGCCGAGCACCAGCACGAATCCGTGGCCATCAGCCAGGCCATCCTCGGCCATACACGGCAACTCAAAGTGCTGGCCGCCATCCTGCCCGGCCCCTGGAGTCCGGCGGTGGTGGCCAAGCAGCTGGCTACCATCGACCATATCAGCCAGGGCCGTATCGCCATCAACGTGGTCAGTGGCTGGTTCAAGGGGGAATTCCAGGCCATAGGCGAGCCCTGGCTGGAGCATGACGAACGCTATCGCCGTTCCGAAGAATTCATCCAGGCCCTCAAGGGCATATGGACGCAGGACAATTTCACCTACAAAGGCGATTTCTACCGTTTCAACAACTACACCCTCAGCCCCAAGCCCCTGCAAAAGCCGCATCCGGAAATTTTCCAGGGCGGCAGTTCGCGGGCAGCGCGGGACATGGCCTCACGCGTGTCGGACTGGTATTTCACCAACGGCAATACGCCGGCGGAGCTGAAAAAACAGATAGACGATATCCAGGCCAAGGCCCATGCCAACGGGCACCGCGTACGTATCGGCGTCAATGCTTTCATCATTGCCCGCGATACCGAGGAAGAAGCCCGGAACGTGCTGCAGGAAATCATCGACAAGGCCCATGTCGAAGCCGTCACCGCCTTCGGCGATGCGGTCAAACAGGCGGGCAGTGCATCGCCGGAGAAGGAAGGCAACTGGGCCAGGTCCACCTTTGAAGACCTGGTGCAATACAACGACGGTTTCCGCACCAACCTCATCGGTACGCCCCGACAGATTGCCGAACGCATAGTCGAACTCAAAGCCATAGGTGTCGACCTGGTGCTCTCGGGTTTCCTGCATTTCATCGAGGAAGTTGAATACTTTGGCCAGAAGGTATTACCGCTGGTACGCGAGCTGGAGGCAGAGCGAGTCCGGCAGCCCGCCTGAACACCGGCCCGTGCAACAGGCGACAGGAAACGCCCGATAAAAAGCCCGGCATGCCGGGCTTTTTCTTTCAGCGCGTGAACTGCGCCACCGCCGTGTATTCCGCCTTGCGCTTTTCCATATGGCGGTCCAGCCACTGGCGGCGGCGATAGCGGCCGACACGATCCGCCACCTCATCCAGCGCGGGAATAAAGCGACGCAGCGTTTCCGCGGTGAACACCACCGGCGCACTGGCCAGGGGATACAGCCGCCACAGGCCGGCGGAGGGTATGCCCGTGGCCTTGCGCGTGGTTTTGGACACAAAGAAATTCACGAAGCCCTGGTGGATGCGGTGATCCAGGCCGGCACGGAATCGTTCCTGCCAGGAAGCATCTTCTTTCATCACCGGGCGGAAGGCGTCGTTAAAAGAACGGCACAGCATGATGCCGTCCTCGCCAGCCTGGCCGGCACCGCTGACAAAGGCCAGGAAGGAAAACTTCAGCCCCTCCTCCACCGTCTGCGGATACCAGCGCGGCTGCACGCCCATGAGGTAGCCGACATAACGCCACAGATGCATGAGCGCGAGTATGTCTTCACGCGAGGTACGGAAGCCGGCGATACGCAGGAAATAACCCGGGGCGATGCAGCCCGCCATCAGCGTCACCAGGGCATCGGCCTGGCTGATGGGCACGCCCCAGTCTTCCAGCTTCCATTCCGGATGCGCCAGCAGGCGGCGGCGCACGAAGACATGCATGACGCGTACACGCATGGTGGTCTTCCAGCCTTCACCGCCCGGTTCCAGTCCACCCGGCTCGGAAATATCCACCCAGAAAGCCGCGGTCTCGAGGAAGCGGGAGCGCGTGCTGTCGCCGGCATAGGCGCCGGTGAGAACCAGCGGTTTCACCACGGAATTGTTGCTATAGCCTTCCAGCGTGATGGCGCCGAAGAAATTGAAAAGCTCGGGACCGAAACGGCGGAACACTTTGGCACCGCGGCGCACCGTCTCCCTATCCAGCCACGCCGGCGCCTGTTCGCGTTCATTGAACAGCCGGCGCATGGATGCCGGCGCGTCGGGCACCGCGTCTATGCCCTGCTCCAGTGCCAGGTCCAGCATGGCGCGACCGCGCACCGGATCACCCTGCAGATAGACCTCATCCACGAAAGCCTCGGCCACCGGGTCGGCGTCGTAATAGGACGCGGCGTATTGCTGCACCACGTCCTCCGGCAGGTCCGGATCAAAGCCGAACATGCGGCGGAACACCTTGCGCGCGCGCCGGATACGCGGCGTGCGCAGGTTTTCCCAGTACTGGAACTCGGTGGGGATGCGCCCGCCCTCCCCGCTTGCCACTGCCGTCATGACACTTCTCTCCTGTGTTGAGCCCACGCCCTATGACCAATCGGTCACAAAACTTAACCCAGTACAGGAGGGAATGCAAAGACCCCGGAGGGGCGGCAGTTCAGAAACCCTGCAGCACGATCTTGCCGCGGGCCTGGCCGCTTTCCAGCAGGGCATGGGCACGGCGCAGGTTGTCGGCCGTGATACGGCCGAAGTTCTCCGTGCCCGTGCCCTGCAACACGCCCTGCTCCAGCAGCGTGGCCACGGTGTCCAGGATTTCATGCTGGCGGATCATGTCCGGGGTTTCATAGACCGCGCGCGCAAACATGAATTCCCAGTGCAGCGACAGGCATTTGCGCTTCAGCAGGCGCAGGTCCAGGGACTCGGGATCGTCGATCAGGCCCAGCTTGCCCTGGGGTGCCAGCATCTCGATGAACTGCGTGAAATAGTCATGCGTATGCGTGAGGCTGGCGACATAAGTCACCTGCGGCAGGCCAACGCGCTTCAATTCTTCCGCCAGCGGCTGGCGATGGTCTATGACATGGTGGGCACCCAGCTTTTTCACCCACTCCACGCTTTCCGGACGG
>DASUXS010000245.1:0-4247 GCA_036377855.1 Moraxellaceae bacterium | reverse complement strand
GGCATAGAGCGCCATCTAGATGGGGATTCCGGCCAGGGGATTTGCGATTAGCACGTCAGTGCAGGACGCGGGGGATGGCCAGGGTGAAGGCCGGGATGGGGGCGTCGAAGGCCTGGCCGTCCTCGTCCACCATGCCGTAGGAGCCGTGCATGCTGCCCACCGGGGTCTCGAGCACGGTGCCGCTGGTGTATTCATAGGATTCGCCCGGTTCCAGGCGGGGCTGCTGCCCGACCACGCCGTCGCCACGCACCTCCTGCACGCGGGCCTCGCCGTCCATGATCACCCAGTGCCGCGTCATCAGGCGCGCACTGTGGGCACCTTCATTGGTGATTTTCACATGGTAGGCAAAGACATAGCGCGACTCGGCCGGGTTGCTCTGCTCGGCCAGGTATTCGCTCTGCACCTGCACCCGTATGTCCTTGGGTGCGGTGAACTCTTGGGGCGTGTCGTTATTCATGGGCTTCTTCTTTGGCGTCCTGGGCCGCCAGCAGGTTGCTCAGCGCCACCCAGGTGGCCACGTCCACATTCTCCGGACGCAGGCCCAGGTCTATCCCGGCGGCTTCGAACAGGGCCGGGTCGCCGGCGCCCTTGAGGGCGTTGCGCAGCGTCTTGCGGCGCATATTGAAGGCGGTGGTGAGCAGGGACTGCAGGCGTTTCTCGTCCTGGCAGTTATAGCGCGGCGTCTGCCAGGGGCGCAAACGCACCACGGCCGAGTCCACCTTGGGGGGCGGGCTGAAGGATTCCGGCGGCACATCCAAGAGCCATTCCACCTCGCAGCGCAGCTGCAGCATCACCGAGAGGCGGCCGTAATCGCCGTTGCCGGGTTCCGCCACCATGCGCTCCACCACTTCCTTCTGCAGCATGAAGGTCATGTCCTGTATGGCCTGCACCTGGTCCAGCAGATGGAAGAGGATGGGCGTGGAAATGTTGTAGGGCAGGTTGCCGATGATGCGCAGCTCATGCGGCCGGCTGGCCAGGGCGGCGAAATCGAATTTCAGGGCGTCGGCCTGGTGCACCACGATCTCGCCTTCATTCATCAGGCGTATGGGCAGGGCAGCGGCGAGGTCGCGGTCCACTTCCACCACCTGGATGCGGCCAAGCCGGCCCAGCAGTTCGCGCGTGATGGCACCGAGGCCGGGACCGATCTCGACGACGTTCTGGCCACGCTCGGGCGCGAAGGCGCTGACGATGCCGCTGATGATGCGTTCATCGGTGAGGAAGTTCTGGCCGAAACGTTTGCGGGCGAAATGGCCGTCTACATTGCGTCCGCCTTTGGCGCGGGCTTTATCTTGGCTCATCAGGAGTTCCGGCGATTGATCATGTCCAGGGCGCAGGCCAGGGCGGCCATCAGGCTGCCGGCATCGGCGCGGCCGCTGCCGGCCAGGTCCAGTGCCGTGCCATGGTCCACGGAAGTGCGTATGAAGGGCAGGCCCAGCGTGATGTTCACGGCCTGGCCAAAGCCCATGTGTTTCAGCACCGGCAGGCCCTGGTCGTGGTACATGGCCAGCACGGCATCGGCGTTTTGCAGATAGTGCGGGGTGAACAGCGTGTCCGCCGGCAACGGGCCGTGGATTTCGCAGTCGGCATCAGCAAAGCGGCGCAGGGCGGGAATGATGGTGTCGATTTCCTCGCGGCCCAGGTGGCCGGATTCACCGGCATGCGGATTCAGGCCGGTGACGAGGATGCGCGGACGGGCAATGCCGAATTTCTCGCGCAGGTCGCTGGCAAGAATGGCCAGCACTTCATGCAGCAGCGGCTGCGTGATGGCGGACGGCACCGCACTCAGCGGCAGATGGGTGGTGGCCAGGGCCACGCGCAGGCCCGGACAGGCCAGCAGCATCACCACGCGCGGCACGCCGGCTTTTTCCTGGAAGAATTCGGTGTGGCCCGTGAACGCCACGCCGGCGTCGTTGATCACGGATTTCTGCACGGGCGCGGTGACGATGGCGGCGAATTCACCGGACAGCGCACCTTGTGCCGCCCGCTCCAGCATCTGCAGCACATGGCCGGCATTGCGCACATCCAGCCGGCCCGGTGTCACGGTGGCGGCTAGCGGGACCGGCAGCACCACGAGCTCGCCGGCGACGGTGGCCCGGGCCGGCTGGCCGGGCTCATAGCGGCGCAGGCGCAAGGGCAGGCCCAGCTGCGCGGCACGGGCCTGCAGCAGGTCGGGATCGGCAAGGGCCACCAGCTCCGCGGCATGCGCCTGCTGGGCCAGCGTGACCAGGAGATCGGGGCCTATGCCGGCAGGTTCGCCGGGAGTGAGGGCAATGCGGGGCAGGGACATGGGTGCGGGGTGCTGTGCGAAAGGGGCATTGTCGCCGCTGGCCCCGCAGGGTCAAGCCTGATGACGCCGGCCCGGGCTTTTCAGGCAGAATCGGGGCAGAGGGCGCGTACGACGCCGGGACAGCACGGGAAGGGAACGGCATGCACAGGGCTTTGCGATATAGCGGGCGAGGGATAGCGGTTCTGTGCCTGTTGCTGGTGTTCTGCAGCGCTGCGGCGGCGGAGCCGGATCAGTCTCAAGCCCCGACACAGGCATCGGCCTGGAAAGCCCCCGCGCTGACCTTCACCGCCAACCGCATGGTGCCCTTGCTGGTGGGCAACGATGCTTTGGTCGCGCGCCTGGACATCGTCGGGCACGCCACCCGCACCATAGACCTGCAGTACTACATCTATCACAACGACCGCGCCGGCCGCCTGCTGGCGCATGCCCTGCTGCGTGCCGCCGATCGTGGCGTGAAAGTGCGCGCCCTGATCGACGACATCCACAGTGACGACGACCAGCTTGTCGACGCACTCAATGCCCATCCCAATATCGAGCTGCGCCATTTCAATCCCTTCCGCCTGCGCAAGCTGCGTTTGCTGGAGGTCATGCTGTCTTTCAACCGCGTCGACCGCCGCATGCACAACAAGCAGCTGACGGTGGACGGTCGCTACAGCATCGTCGGTGGCCGCAATATCGGTGACGAATATTTCGGCACCAGCGAGGAGTCCGATTTCGCCGATATCGATGTGCTGGTGGAAGGCCCGGTGGTGGCCGAGCTGGAGCATGTCTTCGAAGAATACTGGATCAGCCCGCGCAGCAAGCTGCTGAGCAAACAGGCGGAGGAAAAGTACAAGCCTGAACTCGAGGCCCTGCGCGCCCAGCTGGACAAGCAGCTGCGCGAGGATGAGGCGAAGCTGTTCCCCATCCTGGAAAAATCACCCTATGTGCTGGCCCGGCTGGATGGCCTGACGCTGTCGGCGGAATGCCAGACAGCGGTGCTGGCGGACAGCCCGGAACAGAAAGACGAGGATGCCTCCTCCCATGACAATCCGCAGTCCCATGTCGGCGAAGGCCTGATGGGCTATCTGGCAGGATCCGATCGCGACGCCTTGCTGATGTCGGCCTATTTCGTGCCGGGCAAGATCGGCACGCATGAGCTGGTCAAGCTGCGCGAACGTGGCGTGCGGGTGGAGGTGCTGACCAATTCCCTGGCGTCCACCGACGTGAGTGCCGTGCATGCCGGTTATTCCCGTTATCGCAAGACCCTGCTGGCGGCCGGTGCGGAGCTCTGGGAAATGAAGCCCTTGCTGGATGAGCGCGCCCGCCACTTTTCCATGGGCGGCTCTTCGCATGCCAGCCTGCACACCAAGGCTTACGTCTTTGACGAACGTTATTTCTTCGTGGGCTCCTTCAACCTGGATCCGCGCTCTGCGGTGCTGAACACGGAAATGGGCCTGCTCTTCGACTGTCCGCAGGTGGCGCGGCGCCTGCGTGACGGAGTGACGGCGGCACTGCCGGATACGGCCTACCGCGTCTATCTGGATGAAAAAGGCGAGTTGCGCTGGGAAGAAAAGACCGACAGCGGCCCCGTGGTTCACGACAAGGAGCCGAAAACCGGTTTCTGGAAACGCAGCAAGGTGTGGTGGTTGAAGCTGTTGCCCATCGAGGGCGAGCTCTAGGCGTTTCCGCCTGATGAAAAAGCCGGCTGTTGCCGGCTTTTTCATGCGCAGGAATTATTGCACGCCGCATGCGGCTTGCAGCACTTGCAGGTGTCGGCGACGGTTACCGCTGCTGCTGCCGATTCCGGCTGCCACAGGCTTTATTTCAACAAATGCTGCTTCCCGAGAGAGTCAGGACAGCCGGAACAGCTGCGGTAACAGGACTGGAAAAACGGCCGGTGGCATTCATCATTTATCCCTTGATAATGCCGGCCTGCCGCGTCAGTCTGTGCGCCACCAACGCTTGGGATTCTCCTGTC
>DASUXS010000244.1:0-3525 GCA_036377855.1 Moraxellaceae bacterium | reverse complement strand
CGAGCTTTTCCAGCTGAATGCGGACGAGCATGAGGTGGTGCGCTCCAAGCAGGCCGCCCTGCGCTTCACGGCTGCCGCCGGCGCAGAATACCGTCTGCAGATTCCCAGGCAGGCCAATGTCGAGGCGGCAAGAAAGTTTGCCAAGGACCCGCAGTTCGCACTGGTCAACGTGAAGGAAGGCAGCAGCGTGCAGTCCGCGCCCATCAAGTCCTATGCCGAGGCTTCGCTGCTCGACACCATCACCAAGGCCTTTGACGGCGCCACAGCGGACGAGGCGGCCAAGCCGGCGACCAATGTGGACCTGCTCAAGGATGTCTGGGGACGCACCTCTCCCGAAGAGCGTGACGCCTTCCGCCGCTGGCTGGAAACACAAGGGAAGTAATCCACGCATGAGCATGATAGAAATCCCCGGCTACACCATGCAGCGCATGCTGGGCAGGGGAGGCATGGCCACGGTTTACCTGGCGATCCAGGACAAGTTCGAGCGCGATGTCGCGCTCAAGGTCATGGCACGGGCACTGTCGGCCGATGAAGGCTTCCGCGAGCGTTTCATGCGCGAAGCCAAGATCGTGGCCAAGATTTCCCATCCGAATATCGTGGCGGTTTACGACGTCAACGAGGCAGACGGGACGTATTACATCGCCATGGAGTACCACTCCGGTGGCGATCTCAAGGACAGGCTCAAGCAGGGCGTGTCCCTGCGCGATGCGCTGCGCATCACCAAGGAAGTGGCGCGTGCGCTGGACTATGCGCACAGCAAGGGCTATCTGCACCGCGACATCAAGCCCGACAACATCCTCTTCCGCAACGACGGCAGCGCCGTACTCACCGACTTTGGCATCGCCAAGGCCCTGGAAGGTGACGCCAACCTCACGCAGATGGGCATGGTGGCGGGCACGCCGAAATACATGAGCCCGGAGCAGGCACGCGGCCAGTCCCTGGATGCCGACTCCGATCTCTACAGCCTGGGCGTGGTGCTGCACGAAATGCTGACCGGGCGCCTGCCTTTCGAAGCGTCGGACCCCATCGCGCTGGGCATCCTGCACATGAATGCGCCGATACCGAAGCTGGAAGGCCGCATGGCGCATTTCCAGCCGCTGCTGGACCGTCTGCTGGCCAAGCAGGCCGCGCAGCGTCCGCAAAGCGGCGCGCAACTCATACGTGAAATCGAAGCGCTGGAAAAAGGGTTTGATTTCGACAGCCCGGCAGAGCCGCCTTCGCATGACAGCACCATCATACGGCCCGCTGCACGCAACAAAACCTCGGCAGGCAATCCGGCGGTGGCAGTGGCAGCCCCTGCGCCTGCCGATGCCACGGTACTGACGCCGGCAGCGCAGCCTGCCGCCGCGCCGGTGGCCGTTGCCGCGACCGTGGAAAAATCCTCGCCTTTGCCCAAGGTGGCCGCAGGCGTCGCCCTGCTGGCTGTGCTGGGTGGTGGGGGCTGGTGGTATTCGCAGAATTCCGCTGCCGCGGTACATGCCCGCGAGCTGGCCACGGAACTCAGCGCCGGCAAGGCCGCTGCCGCCCGTAATGCCTGGCTGGAACCGGCGCAGGACAGTGCCCTGTCGCATTACCAGCGCGCGCTGGTCATGGCGCCGGACAATGCCGAGGCCAAGGCCGGTATCGAGCAGATCGTGCAGTCCCTGCTGACGCAGGCAAAATCGGCCCTGGCCGCCGGCCAGACGGCGCAGGCTGAGCGTCTGCTGGTGCAGGCCGAAGGCATTGCGCCCGCCGCTGCCGGGCTTGCTGACCTGAAGCAGGCTTTGCTGGCGGCACAGACTGCCAGGCCCGCGAATGTGGCAGTGGCGAAAGAAAGTCCGCGCGTGGCCACCGTGGCGGCCACGGCAGCACCTGCCGCTGCGCCGGGTGATGCCCTGCAGCGCCTGCGCATCAGCGGCATGCTGGGTGGCGCCCGCCAGGCGCTGGCCGATGGCGATGCCGATACAGCGGTCTCGCGTTATGAGCAGGTGCTGAAAATCGATCCGCAGAACCGCGAAGCCAAAGACGGATTGCGCCAGGCCAGGGCGAAGTAAATCTGTTTCCTGCGCGTGCCCCCTGAAAAAGGGATTTATGGACTTAATTACCTAAACCACTACCGTCATTCCCGCCTGCGCGGGAATGACGGTAGTGACAGGTAGTTAAATATATAAATTCCATAAAAAAAGCCGCTGTGTAGCGGCTTTTTTTATGGGCTTCAGCAGTGCGTGGTCACGGTACCTGCACCGCAAACTGCTCCAGCGTGCGGCGCAGCTTGGCGGTGTCCTGGCCCTTGAGGCTGGCCAGGGCGAAGGCATAGGCCTGGTTCTCGGCGGCCATCAGGTCGTCGTTTTCATCCGAGAAGCGCTTGGCGGCCTCGGCATAGCGCACCTCCGGGTTCTGCAGTTCCTTCACCAGCTTTTCGCCGATGACATCGGAAATCTTTTCCGTCAGCTTCTGCAGGATTTCCGTGTCGGCCGGCAGGCTGGCCAGCTTGAAAGGCATGCGGAACTGGCCCAGCTCTATGCCTTCATTGCCTTCATCCGTGTATTCCGCCTTGGCGGTGTCGGAGCCGGTGGCCAGCACCTTGCCGGTCTTGGCTTCAACCAGGCGGAAGGAGGCGGAGATGATGCCGACCTTGCGCATGATCTGCAGGTTGATGGTGACGTCTTCCTTCTTTTCCTGGGTCAGCGTACGGGCCGGCTCCGGCTGCTTGGCGCGCTGCGATTCCGACAGGGCTGCCCACTGGTCATGCGCGGGATTGGCGGCGGTGGAAGTGTCGGTCACCACGCGCATGGTTTTCTTGCTGCGGTTTTCCGTGGTGTCCACGCGCGACTCCAGGATCTTGCCCTGGATGAGGTAGTCGGCGGTGGACAGCTCGCTGGGCGCGCCGGAGGCGCCGATTTCCTTTTCGCGCAGGATGGCCTGGAACTGGTCGCGCTCGATGAGCTTGATGTCGTTGGGAATCTTGTCGAAGAGGTGCTGCGTCACCTTGGCGGCGACGGCGCCACCGAACTCAGCGCTGCCGGCGGCATCGGTGAAGGCCGCGGTGCTGACTTTCTTGGTGGCCTTGGTCAGCGTGGCTTCCTGCGTGGTGCGCAGGCTGGCGCGCAGGCCGGGGAAATCCGGATTGAAATTTTCTATGACCTTGAGATAGCCCAGGGCCAGGCCGGCCTGGCCATCCTTGATGGCGGTCTGGTAACGCGCATGCACGGCCTTGAGGAAAGCTTCCTCCTGCGGCGGACGCGCGGCATTGGCATTGGTCTTGACGCGTATGTCGCGGGCCTGGGTCAGCAGCTTGTAGGCCTCGGCCAGTTTGTTCTCGCTGACCGCGGTGCCGGCCTGCGCGACGAAATAGGCCACCATGTCATCGGAGGACTTGTTCAGGCGCTTGAGGATTTCCGGGAATTCCGGCGTCTGCGACAGGCTCATGAACTGGGTGTAGGCATCGTCGAGCTTGCCGTCGGCCAGGCTGTCCCAGAACTTCTTTTCGAACAGGCGGGCATCGGCCAGCGTGAGCTGGCTGCCCAGGTTCTGGTCTTCCGGCGC
>DASUXS010000243.1:0-2884 GCA_036377855.1 Moraxellaceae bacterium | reverse complement strand
GACCAAGCCGGCCTTATTTCTTGATAGTGAGTTTTTTGAAAGAGGTGAGGTGCAGGACCGTGCGCAGGTCGGCGTCATGCGGCGGCTTGGCCAGGTAGTTGTCGCAGCCGGCGGCGCGGCCGCGATGGAAATCGGTGGAATGCACCTTGCCGGTGAGCATGGCCACGCGCAGGCCGGGACGGATTTCCTTGAGGCGGGTGCAGGTCTCGAAGCCGTCCATGCCGGACATTTCCACATCCAGGAAGACGACGTCGTAGTCATTGCCCTCCACCACCTCCAGTGCGCGCTCGCCGCTGTCGGCGAAATCTATGGCCAGCTGCATCTGGTTGCGCACGGCCAGCTCTTCCAGCTTGAGCTTGATGAACTGGCGCGCGGGAAAGCTGTCGTCCACCACCAGGGCGCGTATGACGCCGGGCGCCAGCGGCAGGCCGCGGGTGCCGGGACGGTTGATGTCGGCGGAGGTGATGGCATCCAGCAGCGAGGAGAAATTGCGGAAATCCAGCGGGCGCTGCACCCACACATGCTGCAGGCTGCGGCGCTCGTGGTCGGAGACCATGATGGCCACCACTTCCGGGCGCTGCTGGCGCAGGCGTTCCCAGGCACCCAGGGCGCCATGGTCGTCGGCATTCACGAACACCAGGTCGACAAGGTCGCTGCTGCTGGCTTCGCCGAAGACATAGCGCTCGGCGAGGTCGCCCTGGATGCGGAACATGCTCTGCACCACCAGCACGTCACGCGCGGTGAGGCCGTAATGGTGGATGCGGGTATGGGTCTTGACGGTCTGGGTATTGGGCAGGGTATGGGACAGGGTCATGACCACACCCCGCCGGTGCCTGCCGTGGCGATCATGATGCGGGCAGTAGCCGAGGGGGTCGGTCGTGCAGGAGTAACTGGCGAAGCAGAAAGAATCTGCAGCTGGCGTTGCATTGGGGGCCCCCGGAAAATCTGGAAAAAAACTGGGTGTCCCTTACCGCGTCACAGCTACATCCTTAGCGGGTCGCATTCTACTCAGGCGTTTTGTAAATAAAATATCCGTAAAAATACTTGTCGCCCCGGATCATCTGCTGGTCGTCGGCATCCGCCTGAGGCCTGCGGACAAGTCCTGACCATTTTTGTCAGGCCGCGCAGGCGGCGTTGAAAACCGCTCTCAACTGCGCGGACGCAAAATGTGCGGCAGTTCACAAAACGGGAGCGGCACTACCGCAAAGCGCTATGGATAGGCGGCTTTTTATATGAGCGATGCCAAACCGCTGTTCCAGGGATGAGCGGCGCGGACCTGTCGGGAAATGCCGACGGAGTCACCGGCGGCGCGGACCGGTGGCAGGGCCCGGCTGGTGCCTGGGCCGGCTTTTGCCCCGTCCTGCCCGCCGGGACTTTGCGGTATAAAGAGGCCCTTCCTTTTCCTAAGCCTTTTCCGGACCTCCGCCATGGGCGAAAAACAGCAGGCCATCCTGGTGGCCCTCAACGCCATCCCCAAGGGTCATGTCACCAGCTACGGCGAGGTGGCCAAACGCGCCGGCCTGCCCGGCTATGCCCGCCTGGTCTGCCGCGTGCTGCGCGAACTGCCGGACCGGGCCAAGACGCCCTGGTGGCGGGTGGTGCGGGCCGACGGCCGCTCCGCCATGAGCGAGGACTCCGCCGGCGGCGCCGAACAGCGCCGCCGCCTCAAGGCCGAAGGCGTGGCGTTCAAGGGCGACCGCATCCTCGGGCCCTGGTGGTAAACCCGCTTAAGAGCCAGGCCCTGTGAAAAGGTGAGCCCGGTTAAAAAAACGACACCCCTTGCACATTCTTTTGTCGCGCCGTTTCCGCTAGCGTTGCGACTGCCTGCCCTGAAGAGTCACTGACACGATGTCCGCCGCCCCCCAGAAAGAAACCATCCTGCAGGCCCTGCTCAACCGCCGCATGCTGATCTGCCTGTTCACCGGCTTTTCCTCCGGCCTGCCGCTCTTCGTCTTCCTCAACATGCTGCCGGCCTGGCTGAACGATGCGCAGATCGACATCAAGGCCATAGGCCTGATGGCGCTGCTGCAGTTCCCCTATGTGGCGAAATTCCTCTGGGCGCCCTTCATCGACCATTTCTACCTGCAGCGCCTGGGCCGGCGCCGGAGCTGGATGATCCTGCTGCTGGTCGCGCTGATGGCGGCGCTGATGGCCATGGGCCAGCAGCAGCCGGGCGTGGACATGATGCCGGTGGTGTTGCTGGGCCTGCTGGTGAGTTTCCTCAGCGCCTCGCTGGACATCGTGCTGGATGCCTACCGCCGCGAAATCCTGCCCGATGCCGAACTCGGCCTGGGCAACAGCATCCATGTGAATGCCTACAAGATCGCCGGCCTGGTGCCGGGCGCGCTGGCCCTCTTCCTGGCCGACCGCCTGCCCTGGTCCACGGTGTTTTTCATCGTCGCCCTCTTCCTGACACCGGGCCTGCTGATGGCGCTGCTGGTGCAGGAACCCAAGCTCAAGGCAGCACCGCCGCGCACCCTGGACCAGGCTGTCATCCTGCCCTTCCGCGAATTCATCAGCCGCAAGGGCGTGCTGTTCGCGCTGCAGCTGCTGACCTTCATCTTCCTCTACAAGCTGGGCGATTCGCTGGCCACGGCGCTGGCCACCAAGTTCTACCTGGACATGGGCTTCAGCAAATCGGAAATCGCCGCCATCGCGAAAAACGCCAGCCTCTGGCCCAGCATCATTGGCGGCCTGCTCGGCGGACTGTGGATGGTGAAGCTGGGTATCAACCGCGCGCTGTGGATTTTCGGCGCGCTGCAGCTGGCGGTGATTCCCGGCTTCGCCTGGCTGTCGACGCTGGGCCACGATCCCATGGGCCTGGCACTGGTGGTGTCGGCCGAAGCCTTTGGCGTGGGCCTGGGCACCACCGCCTTTGTCGCCT
>DASUXS010000242.1:0-3812 GCA_036377855.1 Moraxellaceae bacterium | reverse complement strand
CCATGAACTGCGCCTGCATGTCGGTGGGGAAGCCGGGATGCGGAGCGGTACGGAAATTCACGGCCTTGGGGCGGCGGCCTTTCATGTCCAGTTCAATCCAGTCTTCGCCCGTGGTGACTTCGGCGCCGGCTTCGCGGAATTTCTGCAGCACGGCATCCAGCAGCTTGGGATCGGTGTTCAGCGCCTTCACACGGCCACGCGTGACAGCCGCGGCGGCCAGGTAGGAACCGGTTTCGATACGGTCGGCGATGACACGGAATTCGCAGCCATGCAGCTTTTCCACGCCATGCACGGTGATGGTGTCGGTACCCGCGCCTTCAATCTTCGCGCCCATGGCGGTCAGCATCTCGGCCAGGTTGGTGATCTCGGGTTCGCGCGCGGCGTTTTCAATGATGGTGGTGCCTTCGGCCAGCGTGGCGGCCATCAGCAGGTTTTCCGTACCGCCCACGGTGACCATGTCGAAGACGAAACGTGCGCCTTTGAGACGGCCATTGGACTTGGCATGCACATAGCCGTTTTCCACCTGGATGTCGGCGCCCAGCGCTTCCAGCGCCTTGAGATGCTGGTCCACCGGACGCGAGCCGATGGCGCAGCCACCGGGCAGGGACACCGAAGCCTCGCCAAAACGGGCCAGCAGCGGACCCAGCACGAAGATGGAGGCGCGCATGGTTTTCACCAGCTCGTAAGGGGCCACCGCCGTGCTCAGGGTATTGGCATTCACCTCGACCTGGCATTTGTCGCCGATGACCACGGACACGCCCATATTGGCCAGGATCTGGATCATGGTGGTGATGTCGCGCAGCTGCGGCACATTGGTCAGCGTCACCGGGGTCGTGCCCAGCAGCGTGCCGGCCAGGAGCGGCAGGGCCGCATTCTTGGCGCCGGAAATCTGCACTTCGCCATCCAGGCGCACACCGCCGCCAATCAGTAATTTGTCCATCATGCCGCCCGTAAAAATCTATCTGTCAGAAACGAAACGTCCGACATGGCGTCGGACTGGAATTCAGCGCTCTCTCTACCCAGAGGCAGGACCTGCAGGTCCTGCCTTCAACCGAAGAGTTTGGCTTTACGCCATTCTTCCTGGGTGAAGGTGCGCATGGTCACGGCATGGATCTCGCCGCTGGCGATATGCGCGTTCAGCGGCGCATAGATCAGCTGCTGCTTGGCGACAGGACGCATGCCGGCAAAGCGGTCGGTGACCACGGTCACCGTGTATTTGTTGCCTTCACCCTGCACCTGGATTTCGGCATCGGGAATCGCTGCCACCAGCAGGGCCTTTACTTCATCAACCGTCATGAAATTTGCTCGCTTCAAAATAAAGACAGGGTCGCTGTGACGACCCTGTCCTTGGTATTTCCTGAATCCTTGCCAGCGACAGTCTAGGCTGTCGCCTCCGGCAGCGCCTCGGCCAGGCCGCTGACACGCAGGATGGCCGCGCATTTCTCCGGCACCTGCGCCAGGCGCAGACGGCCGCCGCCGGCGGCCACGGCACGGGCCCAGCGCAGCAGCACGGCCACCGCCACGCTGCCCGGCGCTTCCAGCCCGGCCAGGTCCACCACCACGTCCTTCACGCCTTCAGCAGTCATGGTGGTCAGCAGGGCCAGGCCCTGGTCACAGACCGTATCGGCGCTGGCAAAGGCCACCGGACCGGCAAGCTGCAATTTTGCACCGTGGCGGCTCAGGCTGGCACTCACTTTTTGCTGGCTCCCGCCGACTTGTCGTCATCCTTGAGGGCGGTGGCATCCGGGCTCCAGCCGGCAATGGCCTTGTCGATGCTGCCCTTGTTGGTTTCCACCGCCGAGGCGAACTGGTTGCGGAAGGTCAGGCCCAGGTTGATGCCGTTGAGGATGAGGTTCTGCACCTTCCAGGCGCCGGCCTTGTCCTGCTGCAGCTGGAAGTTGACCGGGTAGATCTGGCCGTTGTTGCCGTAGACGTCCACGTCGACCTGGGCCTTCTTGGCGTCAGCGCCGGCCTTGTAGGGCTTGAAGACGATCTTCTGGTTCTCGTAGGCGGTCAGGCCCTTGGCATAGGTGCGGATCAGGCTCTGCTTGAAAACGCGGGCGAACTCGGCCTGCTGCGCCGGCGTGGCCTGGCGATAGTACTGGCCCATGACACGGCGGGCGATGCCGTCGGTGTCCATGAAGGGCGTGATGTTCTCGTCCACCAGGCGGTAGAGGGCCTGCGGGTCCTTCTTCAGGGTTTCCTTTTCCTTGACGATGCGGGCCAGCAGGGCATTGGTAGCGTCCTGCACCACCTGCTGGGGATTGCCGCTGTCGGCGGCAAAGGCCGTGGTGCCCGCCAGGGGCAGCACCAGCAGCAGGGCAGTGGTCAGTCGTTGCCAGAACTTCATGGGTTTCTCCTGTGTAGCCCTTTTAGGGGGCCTCTAGTTCAACGTTCCTGTCCCGGGCCGGTTGACGGCCGGCCGGGGGCCTTACTTGGCTGCAGCCGTATCGGGCTTGTTGGCCATGCTGGACAGGAACTTGCCGATCAGATCTTCCAGCACCAGCGAAGACTGGGTCTGTTCGATTTCGTCACCGTCCTTGAGGATGTTGTCACCCGCACCCGGCACGATGCCTATGTACTTCTCGCCCAGCAGGCCGGCGGTGAGGATGGAGGCGACGGAGTCGTCATCGATGCTGTTGACGTCGCGGTAGACCTCCAGGGTCACCTTGGCCTTCAGCGTCTTGGGGTCCAGCACGATGCTGGAGACCCGGCCTATGACCACGCCGGCCATGGTGACCTTGGCGCGCACCGTGAGGCCGCCGGCATTCTGGAAGCTGGCATAGAGGCGGTAACTGGGGCGGCTGGTTTCATCGGACAGGCCGCTGACCTTGATGGCCAGGAAGAACAGGGCGGCAAAGCCGGCCACCAGGAAGAGGCCTACCGCCATTTCCAGGGTACGAGTACGCATCAGAAGCCTCCGAACATGACGGCAGTGAGGATGAAGTCCAGTCCCAGCACCGCCAGGGATCCATAAACCACGGTGCGCGTGGTGGCGCGCGAAATACCTTCCGAGGTGGGCTCGCAGTCATAGCCCTGGAAGACCGCAATCCAGGTCACGGCCCCGCCGAACACCACGCTCTTGATGATGCCGTTGACGACGTCGTCGGCGAATTCCACGGCACCCTGCATATTCATCCAGTAGGAGCCGTCGTAAATGCCCAGCCATTCCACGCCCACAAGGCGGCCGCCGAGGATGCCGATGGCGGAGAAGATCAGGGCCAGCAGCGGCATGGAAATGAAACCGGCCCAGAAGCGCGGCGCCACGATACGGCGCAGCGGATCGACCCCTATCATCTCCATGCTGGAGAGTTGCTCGGTGGCCTTCATCAAACCGATTTCCGCCGTCAGCGCGGAACCGGCACGACCCGCGAACAGCAGCGCCGTCACCACCGGGCCCAGCTCGCGCACCAGGGTCAGGGCCACCATGGTGCCCAGGGCCTGCTCGCTGCCATAGGTCACCAGGATGTTATAGCCCTGCAGGCCCAGCACCATGCCGATGAAGAGGCCGGCGACCACGATGATGGGCAGGGACAGCACGCCGACGGCGTAAAGTTGCTGCACCAGCAGCGGAAAGCCGGTACGCAGGCGCGGCCAGGCCACCACGGCCTGGAACAGGAAAACACCCGAGGCGCCGATACGGCGCAGGACTTCCAGCGCCTCCTCGCCCAGGCGACGAATCGCTTCCATCAGGCCTTGCCTCCGCGCTGGATGAGGTCATCGGCAAAGCCCGGCGCCGGATAGCGGAAACGCACCGGACCGTCGGCATGGCCGTTGAGGA
Source organism: Moraxellaceae bacterium (assembly GCA_036377855.1). Lineage (GTDB taxonomy): Bacteria > Pseudomonadota > Gammaproteobacteria > Pseudomonadales > Moraxellaceae > UBA2031. Next base: position 31 of record DASUXS010000242.1, on the reverse strand, counting down.
ACTGTTGCAGGAAGGGCGAATCCGAAGCCTG
>DASUXS010000241.1:0-2879 GCA_036377855.1 Moraxellaceae bacterium | reverse complement strand
GGCCGAGCGCGAGGGGTTGTGGTCTATCCACCACCACACATGCGCCAGCAGCCAGAGCTGGTAGGCCAGGACGATGCCCAGGATGAGCAGGAAGAGGCGCAGGAAGAACTTTCGCGTCAGGACCATGAGGGGGGAGTCGCGCTGCCGGTTTGGGAAGCGCGTATTCAAGCGGGTTTCCGGCCGGGAAACTACTGCCCGGCGACGGCGGTGCAGCGGATTAACGCGTAGGCAAGGGAATGAATTCGTCTTCGCCGGGGACGGGATCGAACTGCTGCTCGGCCCAGCGCTGCTTGGCGTCGTCGATGAGGGCGCTGTCGCTGGCCACGAAGTTCCACCAGATACGGCGCGGTCCCTCCAAAGGCGCCCCGCCGAAGACCACGAGGCGGGCTTCGCCATCCACTTCCGCCACGGCGGGCTGGCCGCTTTCCAGCACATAGACCAGGCCCGGCGTCAGCACTTCGCCGGCGATGCGGACTTCGCCGCTGACGACATAGACCGCGCGCTCGGGATGCTCGGCCGGAATGGGGAAGCAGCCGGTGCCGGTGAATTGCACGTCGGCATAGAACAGCGGCGAATGCACCTGCACCGGACTGCTGAGGCCCCAGCCCTGGCCGGCGATCAGCGTCAGCGTATAGCCCTGGCCGTCGACACGCGGCAGGCTGGCCTGCGGGTGGTGCTGGAAAGAGGGATCGGTCTGTTCGGCGGATTTCGGCAAAGCCACCCAGAACTGCAGGCCATGCAGGCGGGCACCGCCGCTGCGCAGCGTGGGCGGCGTGCGTTCGGAATGCGCGATGCCGCGGCCCGCGGTCATCCAGTTCACGTCACCGGGATGGATTTCCTGCACGGTGCCGAGGGAATCGCGATGCAGGATGGCACCTTCAAAAAGATAGGTGGCCGTGGCCAGGCCGATATGCGGATGCGGGCGCACATCGATGCCGGCGCCCGGCGCAAATTCCGCGGGGCCCATGTGATCCAGGAAGATGAAGGGGCCGACCATTTGACGCGCGGCCGCGGGCAGCAGGCGGCGCACGGTGAAGCCTTCGCCAAGATTGCGCTCATGCGGGCGCAGCACTTCCTGAAGCAGGGTATTGCTCATGATCATCTCCAGCATGCTGTTCATGGTGGCCTCTTCCGTGGCGGATATTCGACGCCCAAGACCCTAATGCAAAGCTCTCTGTAACAGCCACCCTGACATGTAACAGGCCTGTTGCCTTGTCGTTCAGTGTGCGTCCTGGTCGGGTTTGTCCAGTGTTTCCTTGATGGCGATCTGCAGGCGTGAATGCCAGCGCACGAAATAGCTCCACAGCGCCAGCGCCAGCAGCACGGTCAGTGACACCACGATGACCAGCAGATGCAGCGGCGGCAGGATGCTGGCGCTGAGCGCGGACACCAGCAGCAACATGGCCAGCAGCGAAACCACCGGCAGCGCTGAAGCGATCAGGCGGCGTACCGGCATGGTGTACTGCCCGGCTGCCTCCGGCTTTACGCTGACTTCCGCCAGCATCAGGCCCAGCGCTTCCAGCTTGCGATAGGCCGCCACCAGGAAGGGCAGGGCCAGCAGCAGGCAGGCGGCCCAGAACACGGTGGCGCGCCAGGGCGGCGTGAGGTCGCCCATCCAGATGCGCAGCTCGGTGTAGCGCACGATATAGGCGCCGGCCAGGAAGATGGCCGCCACCACGCAGAAATTCAGCAGGGCATGGGTGAGGATGCGCTTCACCATGGCGGCGATGACCACGCCGTCGCCGCTGGGTTTTATGCTGCGCAGCCACTCGCCATAGAGATGCAGGTTTTTTGACCAGGAATCCGGCACCACTTTCTTGACGAAGGAGGCGGTGCCGTCGGCGCTGCGTATGAGATAGGGCGTGGTCAGCGTGGTGATGGCGGAAACGGCCACGGCCACCGGATAGAGGAAGTCGCTGATGACATTCAGCGCCAGGCCCAGCGAGGCGATGATGAAGGAGAACTCACCGATCTGCGCCAGGCCCATGCCCACGCGCAGCGAGGTGCGCGCGTCGTTGCCGGCGGCGAAGGTGCCTATCGAGCAGCTGACGATCTTGCCCACGATCACCACCACCGTGATGACGGCGATGGGCAGGGCGTATTCCACCATCACATGCGGATCCACCAGCATGCCGATGGCCACGAAGAAGATGGCGCTGAAAGTGTCGCGCAGTGGCTCTATCAAACGCTCGATGAGATGGATCTCGCGCGATTCCGCCATGATGGCGCCGATCACGAAGGCGCCCAGCGCCATGCTGTAGCCGAATTTGGTGACCAAGAGGCAGAAGCCGAAGCAGATGGCCAGCACGGTGATGAGCAGCATCTCGCGGCTGTTGGAGCGCGCCACGAAGGCCAGCAGGCGCGGCACCAGCAAGAGGCCCAGCAGCAGCGCGACAACCAGGAAGATGCCCAGCTTGCTGACCGTGCCCATGACGGCGCCGGCGCTGACATTGCCGGTGAGCGCGATGCCGGAAAGCAGGGCCAGGATGGCGATGGCCAGGATGTCCTCGACGATGAGGATGCCGAAGATCATCTGCGCGAAGCGTTCGCGTTTCAGCCCCAGCTCGTCCAGGGCCTTGATGATGATGGTGGTGGAGGAGATGGCCAGCATGGCGCCCAGGAAGAGTGAATCCATCATGGACCAGTCGAAGGCCTGGCCGATCTCGTAGCCCACCCAGAGCATGAGCACGATTTCCGTCAGCGCGGCGATGAAGGCGGTGGCGCCCACATGCTTGAGCTTCTTCAGGCTGAATTCCAGGCCCAGCGAGAAGAGCAGGAAGATCACCCCCAGCTCGGCCAGGAGTTCGATGGTTTCGCGGTCGCTGACCAGGGAGTAGGGCGGGGTGTGCGGCCCGGCGATCATGCCGGCGGCGATATAG
>DASUXS010000240.1:0-2469 GCA_036377855.1 Moraxellaceae bacterium | reverse complement strand
CCATACGACACGCAGCACCGGACTCCTGACCCTGACGCTGTTCGCCTGCGTCTCCGCCACCTTCATCGTGCTTACGCGCTACTGGCTGGCCGATCTCTACACCGACGATGCCCAGGTCATACACCTCGCCGCCGACCTGCTGCTCTTCGCCGCGGCCTACCAGATCGTGGATGCGCTGCAGGTCGGTGCCGCCGGCTGCCTGCGCGGCCTGCAGGACACAAAAGGCCCCATGGTGCTGACAATGATCTCCTACTGGATCGTCGCCCTGCCCCTAGGCTATGTACTGGGGCTGACTTTTCTCAGCGGCGCGCGCTACGGCCCCTACGGTTTCTGGACCGGCCTGGTGGCCGGCCTGGCGGTGGCGGCGGTGCTGCTGAACGCGCGCCTGCGCAAACAGCTGCGCCGGCTGCGGCAGCAGGGCTTCGGCACCTGAAAAATCCGCGCGCGTCATGGCAAGGGAGGAGACAGCATGGATGTGCTGGAAAATGTGACCCTGCAATGTCCCTATTGCTGGGAGGGCATAGAAGTCCTGGTGGACCGCAGCGAAGGCGACCAGGAATGGATAGAGGATTGCAGCGTCTGCTGCCGGCCCATCGTCCTCAGCGTGCAAGGCACGCAGACCGGCGAGCTGCGGCTGGATGTCCGCCGCGAAGATGACTGAGGCGCCAGCCGGAAACCGGCTGCAGGTCATTGGCTGAGCGCTGTGTTGCGGTCTTGAATGGTGCTCGCATTTTCGCGGCATCTTTTTCGTTTTGTTCAGTGATTTTCCCGGAGTCCCAGCCATGCCCTGGCATTACATCGAAGCCGGCCACGGCCGTCCCCTGGTCCTGCTGCATGGCATAGGCATGTCTTCAAATGCCTGGAAGACCGTCATTCCGCTGCTGGCCCGTGAACGCCGCGTGCTGGCCTTCGACGTGGCCGGCTTCGGCCGCACCCCGCCCCTGTCCGAAGCCGCCAGCGCCGCCAATCTCGCCGCCGCCCTGGGCCGCAGCCTGAAAGAAATCGGCGTGGATACACCCGTGGATATCGCCGGCAATTCCATGGGCGGCTACATCGCCCTGGAAGCGGCCAAGCAGGGCCTGGCGCGCAGCGTGGTCGCGCTGTCCCCGGCCGGCCTCTGGTCCGACACCGGCCTGTCCCGGCATATCAGCTTCAGCCTGCAGGCCGCGCGCTGGAGCAGCTCGCGCATGCCGGGCCTGGCGCAGCGCGCCATGGCCATCACGCCCTTGCGCTGGCTGGCCCTCGCCGTTCCGGTATCGGCACGCGGCTGGAAAATTCCTTTGGCCGATGCCCGGGCCTGCGTGGCCGACATCGCCGCCGCCACCGGTTTTGAAGCCACTTTCGCCCATGCCGGCCGCTTTGCCGGCGGCCAGGACATCAGCGTGCCCCTGACCATCGCCTTCGGCAGCCAGGACTGGCTGCTGACGCGTTCCGCGCAGCAACGCCAGGAACTGCCGGCGCATGCCCGCTGGCTGAAACCGCGCGGCTGGGGCCATGTGCCCATGTGGGATGATCCGCAGGGTGTGGCCCAACTGATTCTGGATGGCACCCGCTGATAAAAGACACTCGCTGAAAAAAATGCGGCCACCGCCAAGCCCGGCACCAATGCAGTGCAGCAATGCCGGCAGCACGATAAATCCCCACCCCTGTTCAGGGGGAATCAAATACGGTGATTACGCAGTTGCGGTTTCTACGTATACCGCCCTCCGCAACTCTTTCCTAAGTTTGTTCCCGCAGCGCGCAATGCGCTGCCTATTCCAGGAATGAGCTATCAAAAAGGAGCCCGTCATGGCCAGCGGATGGATCACACGCATCACCAACAACAGCCAGTACGAATTCATTTTCCGTCAGATCGACAACAATATGCATCCGGTCATCACCAGCAACAACGGTGTCGACATCCTTGAGCAGAACATCAGCAATCCGCAGAACGTGCAGGTGCAGAGCGGCCAGCAGATCCGTGTGCGTCCGGGCGGCAGCCTTACCGCCAGCTGGTTCGCCATTCCCTGGAATGGCTGGGGCAGCCTGACCATACGCCACAATAACAACAGCGTGGTCGTGGTCACCGGCCCGCATGAAGGCAAAGACTACCTGCTCTTCGACGGCGTGGTGGACAAGGCGCTGTTCATCGGCAACCAGCATGCCTGGCAGAATGTCGAGTTCGAAATCGCCATAGACCAAAAGGGCGGTATGGTCTTCAAGCCCATAGGTAGCAATGATTTCGACTGGCTGCGGCAGAAGCTGGCCGAACTCGCCGTCCAGCTGTTCTGGTTCCTCATCAATGGCAACAAGCCCAATGGCCAGCCCCAGGCTCACGCGCAAAGCGTGCAGCGCCAGCATGAGCACCCCACCGGGCTTTGAGTTGCGTGCATAAAAAAGGCCGGCATTACGCCGGCCTTTTTTATGGGATTGATATACCAACCCTTCTAAACAACTTCGTCATTCCCGCGCAGGCGGGAATCTTCATGG
>DASUXS010000239.1:0-2096 GCA_036377855.1 Moraxellaceae bacterium | reverse complement strand
GGGCAGGTTTTGTCGACAATCCATGAGGAAGCGGCACGTTACCCGCCGGTCACAGGGGTGTCAACGGGCCGGCCGCCAATATTGTCAACAATTCCATGGGTGACAGCCCCCTGCCCCTGCCGTTATAAGGCGGCATGCCCTCCTCCTGATCCAGGACCGCCCCATGCTGGTCGATATCGGTCTCAACCTTTCCAGCCCGCGCTATGACAGCGACCGCGAGGCCGTGCTCCAGCGCGGACTTGCGGCCGGCGTCAGCCATTTCATCCTGACCGGCACCAGCGTGGCCGAGAGCGAGGCCGTGGTGACCCTGGCCCGGCAGCATGCACCGCATTGCCTGGCCACGGTGGGTGTCCATCCGCATGACTCGGCCAGCCTGGATGAGGCCGGCCTGCAGCGGCTGCGCCAGCTGCTGCGCGAGCCCGGCGTCGTGGCCGTGGGCGAGACCGGCCTGGACTTCAACCGCAACTATTCGCCACCGGAAGCCCAGGAAAAGGCCTTTGCCGCCCAGATCAGCCTGGCCGGGGAATTCGGCCTGCCGCTCTTCCTGCATGAACGCGATGCCGGCGAACGCCTGCGCGACATGCTGCGCGCCCAGCGCCAGGAATGGGAAAACGGCGTGCTGCATTGCTTCACGGGATCGCGGGAAGCCTTATTCGCCTACCTGGACATGGGCTTGATGATTGGCGTGACGGGCTGGGTCTGTGATGAACGCCGGGGCCAGGAGCTGCAGGCGCTGGTGAAAGAGATTCCGGCGGACCGCCTGCTGCTGGAAACCGACGGGCCTTATCTGCTGCCACGCGATCTGCCACAGCCGCCGCGCGACAAACGCAACGAGCCGCAGTACCTGCCGCATATTGCAACGACAGTGGCGAGACTGCGGGGAGAAAGTGTGGAGAAGCTGGCAGAACAGACCACGCACAATGCGCGGCAACTATTCAAGCTTGCACCATCATCGTAGGAGCGGCTTTAGCCGCGAACCCGCGAACTCGCGAGCCCCATGTAGAGAAGGTTCGTGGCTTAAAGCCGCTCCTACGGGAAATAGGACGCAAACATCGTTACAGCAGTCGCAGGACATCCAGCAAGGAAAACGGCCAGCCCAGTTCACGGCCATCCTCTGTGCGCAGCACGGGAATACGGGTGCCGTACCGCTCAACCAGCGCCGCATCCAGTGCAATATCCACATAGCGCCACTCCACCGGCCGCGAAGCCGCCACCTTTTTGAGCAAGGCCTCGGCCTCGTCACAAAGATGGCAGCCCGTGGTGCCGTAGAGCGACAACATCATCAGCCCTGCGCGCGATGCCGGATTTTCCAGCAACGGTGGATATGGGGATTGCGTTCGAAATCGAAGCCTATGGTCTCGGCCGAGATATCCTCGATCACGAACTCGGCCAGGGCCTCGGTATCCAGCTTGAACTTGCGGAAGTTGTTGGAGAAATACAGCGTGCCGTCCTGACGCAGCGCGCGCAGGGCCAGCCAGATCAGTTCGACATGGTCTTCCTGCACATCAAAGACATCCGGCGTGCGTTTGGAGTTGGAAAATGTCGGCGGATCAATGAAGGCCAGGTCGAATTCATAGCGGCAGTCGCGCAGCCACTGCATGCAGTCCGCCTGCTCGAAATGATGCCCCTCTTCCGGCAGGCCGTTCAGCGCGAAATTACGCTGCGCCCAGGCCAGATAGGTGGGCGACAGGTCCACCGTGGTGGTGGATGCCGCCCCGCCCAGCGCCGCCTGCAGGCTGGCCACGCCGGTATAGGCAAACAGGTTGAGGAAATGCTTGCCCTTGGCTTCCTTGGCCATGCGCAGGCGTAGCGGGCGGTGATCCAGGAAAAGGCCGGTATCCAGGTAATCCGTCAGATTCACCTGCAACCAGGCTGAACCTTCGCGCACTTCCTGGAAACGTCCCTGCGTGCCCTGCTTCTCGTATTGCTGTTTGCCCTTCTGGCGGGAACGCACTTTGATGAAGACGTTTTCACGCCGCAGGCCGAAGACGTGGCGGATGGCCAGCAAAGCCAGGCGAAAACGCGCCTCGGCTTTTTCCGGATCCACAGTCTTGGGCGGTGCGTATTCCTGCACATGCAGCTGGCCTTCATAGACA
>DASUXS010000238.1:0-3412 GCA_036377855.1 Moraxellaceae bacterium | reverse complement strand
AGGACACGCCCATGCGCCTGCTTCTCACCTGCCTGCTGGACGGCCTTGTCGCCGCCTGCAGCACCACGCCCCCGGCGACCACCAAGCCCGCGCCGCTGACGGCCCGCTACCAGCCCGCCGAATGGACCGCCCTGCCCGGCTGGCCCGGCGAGGCCCTGCTCGCCAGCTGGCCGGCCTGGCTCAAGTCCTGCCAGAAAATCGGTAACCGCGCGCAATGGTCGGCTGCCTGCCGCGAGGCCGCGACCCTGAATCCGCAAACAGAAAATGAAGTGCGGGCCTTTTTTGAAACACATTTCCGGCCCTGGCAGATCGTGACCAGCGAGGGCAAAGACGACGGCCTCGTCACCGGTTACTACGAAAGCCTGCTCACCGGCAGCCTGCAGCCAGGTCCGGGACGCGTGCCGCTTTATGCCGTGCCGGATGATCTGCTGACGCTGGATCTCAGCAGTGTGTATCCCGCGGTCAAAGGCCTGCGCCTGCGCGGCCGCCTCGACGGCAAAAGCGTGAAGCCCTACTGGAGCCGTGCGGAAATCGAAAGCGGCCGCGCCGCCGCCGACGGCAAGGTACTGGCCTGGGCCGACGATGCCGTGGATGCGTTTTTCCTGCAGGTGCAGGGCTCTGGCCGCGTGCAGCTGGAAGATGGCAGCCTGCTGCGCCTGGGCTATGCCGACCAAAACGGCCACCCCTATAAATCCATAGGCAAATGGCTGGTGGACCAGGGCGAGATGACGCTGGACCAGGCCAGCATGCAGAGCATACGCGCCTGGGGCCAGGCGCATCCGGAACGTCTCCAGGAGATGCTGAACAGCAACCCCAGCTATGTGTTTTTCCGCCGCCTGCCGGATGGCAATGACGGTCCCATAGGGGCGCTGAATGTTCCGCTCACCGATGGCGCCAGCATCGCGGTGGATCCGAAATTCACGCCGCTGGGTACACCGGTCTATCTCGCCACCACTTATCCGTCGGACAGCAAAGCCCTAAACCGGCTGGTGCTGGCACAGGACACGGGCGGCGCCATTGCCGGCCCCATACGCGCGGATTTTTTCTGGGGCTTTGGCCATGAAGCAGGAGCGCTGGCCGGGAAGATGAAGCAGCGCGGGAGGATGTGGTTGCTGTGGCCCAGGGAAGGGCAGCCGCCGACAGCCACTCCTTGAGCGACTGCAAAAAAAAAGCCCTGCATCGCAGGGCTTTTTTATTTCTGGAGTCAGGGCAGCCACTCACATCACCGCTTCCTGTTAACAACCCTGTGTCGCCCCGGCGAAGGCCGGGGCCCAGCGTCTTCCGCTCTTTTCAAAAAAGGCACTGGGCCCCGGCCTTCGCCGGGGCGACATGGTGTTGTTAGCTCAGGACAGTGCTTTGAGATTCCACCGATTTCTTTTTCAGCGCCACATTTTTACGACGCCCTACAAGCCCACCGGCGCCGCAAAGCTGATGCCATAGCGCCACTCATCCAACGGAATCTGGCCTACGGTGTCGCTGAAATTCAGATGCCCCGACATGCGCCCCACGCCCGCCCCCAGCCACATATCCTCGGCCAGCTTGAAATGCAGGCCGGCATGCATATAGCCCACCACGCGGAAATCCGTGTCCTTGCCCCCCACCTGCACATCCACCGGGTTGCCGTTGATGATGACGGTCTGCGTCACTGGATCCGACGCCTGCGAGCCATAGACGAAGGCCGGTCCGCCGCTGACATTCAGGCGCACACGCGGCCCCAGGTTGAGCGCGCCATAAAGTCCCAGCGAGGTCTGGAAGATGAGCAGGTCCGTCTTCACGCTGACCGCCGCCACGGTGCCGCCATTGGAGCGGATCAGGTAATTCACGTCCGGCGCGGTCCAGCCGATATCCGCGCCCCCCTCCCAGCCCAGCTCCAGCGTGCCCGGCCGCAGCGCCTTCTGTCCGCCGAAGCGTGCCCCCCACAGGGTTTCATCAATGGCACCGCTGATGTCGGCGCCGCTGTCATCGGTGACATCGATGCCGGAGGACTTGATGTTGCCGTAGCCGATATCGCCATACATGAAAACGGAATCGCTGTTGTCCGCCCATGCCATCGCCGGCAACAGCGCCAGCAACCATACCCCTTTCATGACTTTCTCCTTGTTCGGTTCCGGCGATCAGGCCAGGAAACCCTGCTGATCTGGCCCCGCCGCCACTGGACACGCCCCAGACGATAGACCAGTTTTAGCCGGCCCTCTTCTCCCCTACCAAGAAAAAGCGATGCCGCTCTCAAAAACCATTCATGCCTTCGGCAACGACATCCTCGACAACCACGACGCCGTCACCCTGGCCGACCTGATACGCCGCCGCGAAATCAGCGCGGCCGAAGCCACGCAGGCCGCCATTGCCCGCGCTGAACGGGTCAATCCGGTGCTGAATGCCATACGCCTGGAAACCTTCGACGCCGCGCGCCAGCGGGCACGCCAGCCCTTGCAGGGCATATTTGCCGGCGTGCCCACCTTCATCAAGGACAATACCGACCTGCGCGGCCTGCCCACCAGCCAGGGCTCGCAGGCCGTGCATCCGCGTCCCGCCAAGGCCGACGGCGCCTTTGCCAAACAGTTCCTGCAGCAGGGCGTGATCAGCCTGGGCAAAAGCCAGCTGCCGGAATTCGGCCTCAATGCCAGCACGGAATTCCTGGGCCAGCCGCCGACACGCAATCCCTGGCATACGGATTATTCCAGCGGCGCGTCCTCCGGCGGCTCTGCGGCACTGGTCGCCGCCGGGGTCGTGCCGCTGGCGCATGCCAATGACGGTGGCGGCTCCATACGCATTCCCGCCGCCGCCTGCGGTCTTGTCGGCCTCAAGCCCACGCGCGGCCGCCTGGTCGACGGCGAAGCCGCGCGTACGCTGCCGGTGAACATCGTGTCGGAAGGCGTGGTCACGCGCAGCGTGCGTGATACGGCGCATTTCTATGCCGCTGCCGAAAAATACTTCCACAACCGCAAGCTGCCTGCCATCGGCCTGGTGGAAGGCCCGGGCCGCAAACGCCTGCGCATAGGGGTGGTCTACGACTCCATCACCGGCCATCCCAGCGATGCCGACACCCGCCGCACCGTGGGTGACACCGCGCGCCTGCTGGCCGGGCTGGGCCACCATGTCACCGAAATGCCGCTGCCCATCACGCCGCGCTTCATCGATGACTTCAGCACCTACTGGGGCATGCTGTCCTTCCTGGTCAGCCGTTTCGGCCACCGCCTCCTCAGCCCGGATTTCAATGCCGACGAACTCGACAACCTCACCAAAGGCCTGGCCGCGCTTTACCGCCGCAATGCGCTGAAGACGCCCCTGGTGCTCTACCGCCTGCGCAAGACCTGGGATGACTATGCGCGCGTATTCCGCGACTACGACATCGTGCTGTCGCCGGTGCTGGCGCATACCACGCCCAAGCTGGGCTGGCTGTCGCCGGAACAGC
>DASUXS010000237.1:0-9538 GCA_036377855.1 Moraxellaceae bacterium | reverse complement strand
GGTGGGCATGGTGGCCTTGCAGGAGCCCGTCAATGCGCGTATCGCCATGGCCATCCTGGTGGTGTGCTTCACCATCGTGTTCTGCACCGGCATGCAGCCGCTGCGAACCTGTGTGCGTATCGCCACCACCTCGTTTTTCCTGACAGCGCTGTTGTGCTGGGCGTGGGGACATATGCCGGCCTTCTGGAGTTTTGCTTTCCAGTTCGCGGTGATTTTCGCGGGCATGGCGCTGATCTGCCATTTCATGATGCGTTCGCACCGGCAGACTTTCCTGCATGAGCAGCTGCTGCATCATGACCGCGAGCGTCTGACGGCGCTGACGGACCAGCTCGCGGACCTTTCGCTCAAGGATGCCCTCACCGGTGTCGCCAACCGGCGTCGTTTCGACGAAGTCCTGGAGCGGGAGTGGGAGCGTGGCCAGCGCCAGCAATCGCCGCTGGCCCTGCTCTTTGTCGATGTCGATCATTTCAAGGCTTACAACGACCACTACGGCCACCAGGCCGGTGACGATTGCCTGATGGCCGTGGCCTTCGTGCTGCAGGATGCGGGCCGGCGTCCGGGTGATCTGGTGGCGCGTTACGGTGGCGAGGAATTCGTGCTGCTGCTGCCGGATACCAATGGCGAGGGTGCCAAGGACACGGCGCGGCGCATCCAGGCTTTCCTGCAGCAGGCGGCCTTGCCGCATGCAGCCTCCGCACAAGGCATGGTGACCGCCAGCATAGGGGTGGCCGTGATGGTGCCGGACGCCTGTAGCCGTGCCGCCGAGTTGGTGGCCGTGGCGGATCGCGCGGTTTATGCCGCCAAGGCGGCGGGAAGAAATGGCGTCATGGTGGCGGAAGCGCAGGGTTTTGTTCCGGTTTAATGGACGCTGGTTCATCATTTATTTTTGCAGCGCCGCCTTAACTTTTCTCACACAGAATCCTTGCTAGACTGGCGGGCCCACGCTTTCACGCGGCCGCCACCATGACCCTGTCCTCTCTTCCGCAAGACCGGCTCCATGCCGAGCTGCGTCGTCTCAAGGATAATCTTTCCCTGCTTTTCCATTTTCCCGGCGATGTGGAAAAAATCTTCAGGGGCTGGTTGCTGGACAAGAACCTGCGCTTGCTGCGCGGGCACATCACTTTCCTGGTGTGGCTTTATCTGCTGCTGTCCTGCCTGGGCATGCCCAAGTTGTATTTTTTCACGGACAGCCATGTGCAGGCGGCGGACCTGCGCATCTTCTGGAGCCAGTTCGTCGCGCTGGGCGTGGTCACCTTCACCTTTGCCTTCCTGGTGCGGCATCCGCGCTTCGATGCCTGGTTTTTCATCTATGCCCGCCTCGAAAGCATCGCCCTGCTCACCATCATGTCGCTGGTCATCATCGCCATGCGGGAAACCGCCAATGTGCGCATGGCGACCGCCGTGCTGGTGCTGGGTTTTGTCATCGTGTTCGGCACGGGCATGTTTTCCCTGCGCATGGGGGTGTGCATCGCCGGCTCGGCGTTCAGTCTCACCCTGCTGGTTGCCCTGGCGGCAGGGCTGATGCGGGAATTCTGGGCCTATGCCTTCCAGTACGCCTTCATCGTCGTGGGCATGATGCTGGCCTGCCATTACATGGGCAGCCTGCAGCGGCAGGACTTCCTGCGTGAAGAGCTGATGCGGCATGACCAGGAGCGCCTGCAGGCGCTGTCGGACGAGCTCGCGGACCTGTCGCTCAAGGATGCCCTCACCGGTGTCGCCAACCGCCGCCGTTTCAGCGAGGTGCTGCAGCGCGAGTGGGAGCGTGGCCAGCGCCAGCAGTCGCCGCTGGCCCTGCTGGTCGTCGATATCGATTTTTTCCAGGCCTACAACGACCACTACGGCCACCAGGCTGGCGACGACTGCCTGATGGCCGTGGCCTTCGTGCTGCAGGATGCCGGCCGCCGTCCGGGTGACCTGGTGGCGCGCTATGGCGGCGAGGAGTTCGCGCTGCTGCTGCCGGATACGGACAAGGCCGAGGCCCTGGACACCGCACGACGCATCCAGGCCTTCCTGCAGCAGGCGGCCCTGCCGCATGCGGCTTCGGCGCTGGGCATGGTCACGGCCAGCATAGGCGTGGCGGCGGTGGTGCCGGGCCCGCAGGGCAGGGCGGCCGACCTGCTACAGCTTGCAGACCGGGCAGTCCTGGCCGCCAAGGCGGAAGGCCGCAACCGCATACGCCCGCTGGCGGCGGACGGCCGCCTGCTGGCCTAGGGCAGGGCCCGGCTGCGCAGAGGGGGCGCAGGCCACGCCGCGCTTCGCTTTTGCCGCCCCGGCCCCTAGAATACGCGCCGCCCATATTCCTTTGTCCTCCATCCCTTTGTCTTCTGCGAGATTCCCCATGTCCGGCATCAAGAAAGTCGTGCTCGCCTATTCCGGCGGCCTCGATACCTCGGTCATCGTCAAATGGCTGCAGGACAACTACCAATGCGAAGTTGTCACCTTTACCGCCGACATCGGCCAGGGCGAGGAAGTCGAGCCGGCCCGTGCCAAGGCCCAGGCCATGGGCGTGAAGGACATCTACATCGAAGACCTGCGCGAAGAATTCGTGCGCGATTTCGTTTTCCCCATGTTCCGCGCCAACACGATTTATGAAGGCGAATACCTGCTGGGCACCTCCATCGCGCGCCCGCTGATCGCCAAGCGTCTCATTGAAATCGCCAACGAAGTCGGCGCCGACGCCATTTCCCACGGCGCCACCGGCAAGGGCAATGACCAGGTGCGCTTCGAACTGGGCGCCTATGCGCTCAAGCCCGGCATCAAGGTCATCGCGCCCTGGCGCGAATGGGACCTGACCTCGCGTGAAACGCTGATGAATTATGCGAAAGAGCGCCAGATACCCATCGACTACGCCAAGGCCGGCAAGAAGTCGCCTTACTCCATGGACGCCAACCTGCTGCATATCTCCTATGAAGGCGGCGTGCTGGAAGATCCCTGGACGGAATGCGAAGAAGAGATGTGGCGCTGGAGCGTGAGCCCGGAAAAGGCACCGGACCAGGCGACATACATCGACCTCACTTTTGAAAAGGGTGACATCGTCGCCATCGACGGCGTGAAGAAATCGCCCGCCACCGTACTCGCCGAGCTCAACAAGATCGGCGGCGCCAACGGCATCGGCCGTCTCGATCTCGTCGAGAACCGCTATGTCGGCATGAAGTCGCGCGGCTGCTACGAAACCCCGGGCGGCACCATCATCCTGCGTGCGCACCGCGCCATCGAATCCATCACCCTGGATCGCGAAGTCGCGCACCTCAAGGACGACATCATGGCCCGCTACGCCAGCCTGATCTACAACGGCTACTGGTGGAGCCCGGAGCGCCTGCTGCTGCAGGGCCTCATCGATGAATCGCAGGTGAATGTGAACGGCACCGTGCGTCTCAAGCTCTACAAGGGCAATGTCATCGTGGTGGGCCGCAAGTCGGAAAGCGACTCGCTGTTCGACACGCGCATCTCCACTTTCGAAGACGATGGCGGCGCCTACAACCAGAAGGACGCCGAAGGCTTCATCAAGCTCAACGCGCTGCGCATGCGCATCGCCGCGAACAATGGCCGCAAGCTTTTAAAATAAGGCACAACACGGAGCCGCCCCCGGCGGCTCCGGGCAGGTCAAGAAAGGGCGGAGTGATCCGCCCTTTTTTCATGCCTTTTTCCTGCCTTTTTTCATGGGCACAAAGACCTGACATCTTGTCAGTAAGGGCTGAACCAGTGGCGGGTGGACGAGTGGAGCTGCGACAGCCGCGCGGCGCTGTCTATACTCCCGTGCAATCTCCCTGTCGTTGTGACCGCTACAGATGTCCGCTCCCTGCATCCTGGTTCTGTCGCCCCTGGCAGAAAACCGCGAGCGTTTGTGTGAATGGCTCGCCCCCCTGGGGCGGGAATGCCGGGCTTTGGCCGACGCCGACGCACTCTGGTCCGCCCTCTGGGAGGCGCGCCTGGATCCGCCCGCCTTATTGGTCTTCGACGGCCATCCCGCGGAAGACAGCTATCCCCTCATCAACCGCCTGCAGGGCGACCAGGCCGGCGCCCAGCTGCCCGTCATCCTGCTTTCCGACAATCTTGCAGACAGCAGCCGCCGCTTTTATGCCGAGCTGCTGCACGGCGTCGAATCCCTGGCCAAGCCCCTGAATCCGGAAGCCCTGCGGCAAAGTGCAGCGGCCTGCCTGGCGCTGGATGACGGCCGTCGCGGCATAGAGGCTGTGCTGCAGGGCGCGGACTGGAGCCAGACCCTCAAGGAAGGCCTGCTGGGCCTGGATGCCGACGGCCTTATCCGTTACGCCAACCGCCAGGCCGCGCGCTGGCTGCGCCTGACCCCGCTGACGCTCTGCAACCTCAATGTGCAGAGCCTGATGCAGACCCCCGTCACCCACGTTGACCGGCCCTGGGGCGACAGCCCCCTGGGCCAGGCCAGCAGCGGCCACAGCGCCATGGAGATACAGCGCCTGACGCTGTGGCGCGGCGATGGCGGCAGCCAGCTGGTGCAGGCCGCCATGGTGGCCCTGCCCGACAGTCCCTATGCCTGGCTGCTGGCCTTCCGCATCGTGGAGGCGGACAGCAGCACCGGGCCCAACCTGGCCGAACTGGCGCGCGTGGACCTGCTCACCGGCCTGCCCACCCGGGCGCATCTGGAAGACGCCCTGCCGCCGCTGTTGATGGAAGGGCGCCGCCTGGCCCTGATGCTGCTGGACATCGACCACCTGCGGCATGTGAACGACACCCTGGGCCACGACTTCGGCGACCAGCTCCTGCGCGCCGCCGCGGCCCGCCTGCGCGGCGCTCGCGAGGCCGGCCTGCTGGCCTCCATGGGAGGAGGGCGCTTTGCCTTCCTGGTGGAGGAGGTAGCGGATTTCCGTGTCGCCGGGCGTATCGCCCAGCGCCTGCAGAGCCAGTTCCGCCTGCCTTTCCTGCTGGCGGGGCATGAGGTGTTCTGCAGCGTCAGCATAGGCATCGCCCTGCATCCGGTGTCCGGCGACGACAGCACACAGCTCATGCACGGCGCCGAACGCGCCCTGGAGCGCGCCAAGGCCGTGGGCCGCAATGTCATACAGTTCGATTCCGCCGAGCTCAACCGCTTCACCATCGAGCGCCTGGAGCGCGAGGCGGCTTTCCACCAGGCCCTGATGAAGGATGGCGAGATCGGCGTGGCCTGGCGCCTGTGGCGCAATGCCCGGGGCCAGGTGGTGGCGGTGCAGCCGCGGGCCACCTGGCCCACCGCGCCGGCCGGCACCCCGGTCCAGGACCTGGGCCGGCTGGCGGAGGAGTGCGGCCTCAGCCGTGAACTCAGCGACTGGCTGTTCCGCCAGGCCGCCACCAGCCCGCAGCTGCCCAGGCCCCTGCCGGCCTCGCTGAGCCTGGCCTTCGCCGTTTCCACCCCGCAGATCCTTGATCCCTTCGTGGTGCAGCGCCTGCGGGCCTGGCTGGCCCGCCATGGCATAGACCCGGCGCGGGTGCTGCTGCTGGTGCCCTGGCGCGAAGACGAAGCGGCACTCCTGCGCCAGCGCCTGCCGGAGCTGGCGGCGGAGGGCGTGCGCCTGGCCCTGCATATGAACGGCCACGGTTCGGCCATGGATGCCTTTGCCATGGAAGCCTGGGATGCCGTGGTCATCGGCCGTGACTATGTGCAGCGCCAGCCTGCCGGCCGCGGCCTGGACGTGATAGGCGCGCTGGCCGATTTCGGCCACCGCCTGGGCTGGCAGGTTTATGCCGACGGCCTGCCTCCCGGCGCCACCGCCGAGATGGTTTTTGCAGCAGGCATCAATGCTTGCAGCGAAGACCTCGAGCAACTTCCGGAAAAACTCGACTGACAATTTTGTCGCTTTCTGCCAACAGCAGCGACGCAACGGGCAGTTGATCGTTCAGGATTGCGCGCTTTTCCGTCATCCCTCCCGCTAGCCAATTCCGTGTGAACCAGTTCTCAGTCATGCCGTGACCGGGCTTTCAGTCCGCTCGTCCCCAAAAAGCGACAGGTCGGGGGATTGCCGGCAGGGTCGCCATGGCGGCTGGCCTGGTCCTTGCCTATCCCCCCTCTACATCAATTTTTAATGTGGGCTGGATCAAGAATCGGCCCCCTGCAATGAAAAGAACGAGGTCACCTCATGCGCTCACGTCGTTTCGCAGCTCTCTCCCTCCTGGTGCTGCCCCTGCTGGCGACGGCTGTCCAGGCCAAGCCCGAACTGCAGATGAACATGACGGCGGAAAAAGAAATCACCGTCACCGAAGCCGGCAAGAAGGTGGTGAAGCGCGTGCCCGCCCAGACCTCCGCTCCCGGCGAAGTGCTGATCTACACGCTGAACTACAAGAACGTGGGCGATGAAAAGGCCACGGCCGTGAATGTGGACAACCCTCTGCCCACCGGCACCCGCTATGTCGGCGACTCCGCCAACGGCGCCGGCAGCCAGGTCAGCTTCTCCGTGGACGGCGGCAAGACTTTCGCCAAGCCCGAGCAGCTGTCCGTGCAGAAAGCCGGCAAGAAACAGAAAGCAGAAGCCGTCGATTACACCACCATCCGCTGGGTGATCGGCGAGGTCAAGGCCGGCCAGGCCGGCCAGCTCGGTTTTCGCGCGCAGGTGGAGTGATTGCTCCACGTTTTTGCGGGCTTTTTTTTCAGAAAGCAGTGCCGTGAACAGTTTTAAAGGGCGGTTGCCTTGAAGCCGCCACGGGGCGTCTGACGCCCGCGTTCAAGAGTTGTGGAAACGTTGCGGTTTTAAGGGCCTAGCGGCCAGCTAAAAAAATATCCTTGCAGGGGTCATTGCGATGAAGTCACTACTGAAACAACCGCGTCTGCAGGCCCTCTCGGCCGCAGTCCTGGCCACCGGCCTCCTGACCGGCGCCAGCCAGTCCTGGGCGTCCACGGCCGCTACCTCCACCGTCCGCAACGTCGTGACCGTGGCCTACAACAACGCCAGCGGCACGGCGCAGACGCCCCTGGTGGCCGCTGTCGACGTCACCGTCAACCTGGTGCCGGCCGCTGCGACGCTGAGTGCGCCCACGGACATCACCACGGCACCCAATGCCCCGGCGGTGTACAGCTACGACATCACCAACGGCGCCAACGGCATTGCCACCTACAGCCTCTCTTCCGCCGTGACGGCGCAGAGCAACATCAGCGGTTCCACGACGGCGCCGTCGGTGGCCAGTGTGACCCTGGGTGCCACCACGCTGGCCTCGTCCGGCTCGACCACTATTGCTGCCGCCGGTACCACGTCCCTGACCGTCCCGCGTGACAGCACCGCGGATTCGTCCGTGAACGGCATCGCCGCTGGCGATACAGTGGTCATCGGTACGGCGGTCTATACCGTGGCCTCCGTGGTGGATGCGCAGGTGCCGGCGTCGCCGGCTGTCGGTGCCTTCACCACCACCATTACCCTGAATGGCAACGGCACCGCGCAGACGGTGGCACCGGGCACTTTGATCTTTGAACGCCAGACCTTCACCGTGTCGGTGACGCCGGGCACCATGACGTCCACCACGGATGCCACCATCGATGTCACGCTGACCACCACCAACGGCACCAACCCGTCCACCGATGGCACGGTTACCACCGTGGCGGCAGTCGGCCTGTCGGTGACCAAGCTGGTGCGCAACTTCACCACCAATGCGGCCGGTACCGGCACCGCGGTGGCCTACGGCGGCGCCACGTACTACCCCAGTGGTGTCGGCGGTGTCACCGGTGATGTGCTGGAGTACCTCATCGTGGTGAGCAAGAGCAACAGTGCCAACAACGCCACCAGCGTGTCGGTGACGGACCCCATCCCGGTCTTCACCACGTTTGTCACTGCCGCCTACGGTGCGGCCAGCGGCCTGGCCATCGACAACACCAACTCCGGTACTTTCACCAACATCAGCAATGCGGCCGACGCCGATGCCGGTGAAATCGACGGCAGCGGCAACGTTGTCTTCCGCCCCGGCACCACGGCCGGCACCATGGGCGCCAGTGCGACCAGCCGCATGAAGTTCCAGGTGACCATCCAGTAAGCAGTCACATCCCCACGACCGGAGGGCAGGGACGCCCTCCGTGAGTCACGGCAGGGACACCTCCTCTCCAAAAGGAAAACATCATGAAAAAATCAAATGCCCTCGTGCAGGGCCTGGGGACGCTTGCGCTCGTTTCCGGGATCCTGATGTCCCACCAGGCCTATGCCAACACCGCCGGTGGTGCCACCATCCACAACTTCGCGACCCTGACCTATACCGGCAATGCGACCGGTATCAAGGCCGCCGTGAACGTCGCCGTGCAGACCGTGGCCTCCGAGCCCACGATGACGGCACCGACGCTGGCGCAGACCGTGCCGTCCTACGGCACCGCCGACTACACCTTCACCGTGACCAGCACCTCCAACGGTGCCGACACCTTCGCGCTGGCCCTGTCCTCCACCGACAGCAACACCTCCGGCGCCCCGGGCACCAGCTTCCTGCGCGGCACCACGCCCATCACCAGCCTGACGCTGGGTGGCTCCGTCACCAGCGCCGCTTCCGGTGCCGGCACCGTGTCCATCCCGGCCGGTTCCGAAACCAACCTCGCCATCAACACCCAGGTGATTGTGGCCGGCAACCTCTACACCATCTCCGCGGTGACCCCGGGTACGGTGGCCAGCACCAACGTCACCACCGGTACCAGCGTGGCTGAAGTCCCGACGGTCCTGGCCCTGACCCCGGTCGGCGCCTCGCCCGCCATCACCGCCGGCCTGGTGCCGGCCGGTACCCTGGTCAGCGAACAGGTCGTGCTGACGCAGCGTGTGGTGGCCAGTGCCCCGGCTTCCTCCGCCACCATCGCCACCCACACCGTCAGCTTCACCGCTACCGCCGGTGCCACCAGCCTGACCGGCACCACGGTGGTGTACAGCTCCGCGGCGCACGGCACCAACACCGTGACCACGGTCATCCTCGCCAACACCAGCCTCGGCAAGTTCGTGCGTAACGTCACGCGTGCGGCCGCCAATGCAGCCGGTACCGGCAGCGTGACCTGCGGCACGAACACCTTCTATGCCGGTGGCGTGGTGTCCAAGCCCACTGAACAGCTGGAATACTGCCTGCGCGCTTCCGTGGCCACCGGCCAGCCCACTCTTGCCGGCGCCCGCCTGCAGGACGAAGTCCCGGCCTACACCAGCTATGTCGGCAACAGCACCACGCTGAACGGCACGGCCGTGGCTGATCCTTCCGCCAACACCCTGCCGCTGTCGGGTGCCGGCATCCTGGTGAACAGCCCGGGTACGGCCACCGCAGGCGAAATCCTGCCGGGTGAAGCTGCGGTCGTGATCTTCACGGTCACGGTGCAGTAAGGAACCAGGGCCGGAGCCACCGTCGTGACGATGTGGGTCCACCGGCTGACCGCAGCCCTGCGCCGCGGATGCCAGCAGACGTTCTCCCGGACCGTCCTGCTGGTCTCCGCGCTCGCAGCCTGCACCGCTGCATCCGCGGCCCTGCAACCGGGTGCCTCGGTCATCAATAACGCGCGTCTCCTCGCGGGCAATATGGCGCTTGCCGATGCCAGCGTGAGCGTTCGCGTCAGTTCCAATATCAGCTTCCTCCGCTATTCCCCGCTGGC
>DASUXS010000236.1:0-6947 GCA_036377855.1 Moraxellaceae bacterium | reverse complement strand
CGCCGTAAATGCGCTGCACGCGCGCATCGGCCCACATACGGGCAATGGGGTATTCCCACATATAGCCGTAGCCGCCGTGCAGCTGCACACACTCGTCGATGATCTCGCACTGCAGATCAGTGATGAGGTATTTGGCCGCTGCTGCAGTCGGCACATCCAGTATCTTGTCCATATGCAGTTCCAGGCAGCGGTCCACGAAGACACGCGCCTGCAGCACCTTGGAGTGCAGCTCGGCCAGCTTGAACTGGGTGTTCTGGAAATCCGCCACGGGCTTGCCGAAAGCCTTGCGCTCTTTCACATAGTCGATGGTGAGCTTGAGCGCGCCCTCAGCCATGGCGGCGCCGTTGACGGCGATGCCCAGGCGCTCCTGCGGCAGTTCCTGCATCAGGTAGATGAAGCCTTTGTTTTCCTGGCCCAGGCACTGGCTCACCGGCACGCGCACATCCTGGAAGAACAGCTCGGAGGTGTCCTGCGCTTTCATGCCCACCTTGTGCAGGTTGCGGCCCTTGGTGAAACCCGGCGTACCGGCCTCCACGATGATGAGCGAGGTGCCCTTGGCGCCAGCGGCAGGATCGGTCTTGGCGACAACAATGACGATGTCGGCATGCTGGCCGTTGGTGATGAAGGTCTTGGAGCCGTTGATGACATAGTGGTCGCCATCACGGACGGCGGTGGTGCGCACGCCTTGCAGGTCGGAACCGGCACCCGGCTCCGTCATGGCGATGGCGCCGACCAGCTCGCCGGTGACCATCTTGGGCAGGTATTTCTGCTTCAGCTCGTCGCTGCCGTAATGCTCGATATAGGGCGCAACGATGTCGGTGTGCAGGCCGAAGCCTATGCCGGTGAGGCCGAGGCGGGAGATTTCTTCCATGACGATGGCGGAATACAGGTAGTCCGCACCGACACCACCGAATTCTTCCGGCAGGCAGGGGCAGAGCAGGCCCTGTTCACCGGCCTTGTTCCAGAGCTTGCGGTCGATCTGGCCGTCTTCTTCCCACTGCGCGTGGAAAGGCAGGGCTTCCTTCTCCAGGAACTTGGCCACCATGTCGCGGAAGGCTTCGTGGTCAGAACTGAAAATACTGCGTGGGATCATCACCATTCTCCGGGTTGTTCAAAGGGCATAGGCCCGTGTCACCGCCCGGAGAGCTGCCGTCAGGGCAGATGCTCGCGGGCCAGGTATTCCTTGGACTGCATCTCGAGCAAACGCGACTTGGTGCGCTCTATCTCGAAATTCAGGCGGCCACCTTCGTAGATGGCCGCAATATCCGCCTCCGCCGACACCACGAGCTTGACGTGGCGGTCGTAGAATTCGTCGATCAGGTTGATGAAGCGGCGCACGGCATTGTCGTTGCGCGCATCCATCACCGGAATGTCCGAGACAAAGACCGTGTGGTACTCCCGGGCGATCTCGATGTAATCCGCGGCCGAACGCGGGGTTTCACAAAGCTCGGTGAAACGCGCCCACAGCACACCGTCGGCACGGTCCACCACGGTGATGTCGCGTTCATTGACGCTGATCGCGCCCGGTCCCGCGCTCACCCCCCCGGTCAGGGCGCTGAAGCTCTGCCGCAGGGCCGCATCGGCTTCGGCACCCAGCGGCGTGTAATACAGCGCCGCCTTTTCCAGCACACGCAGGCGGTAGTCCACGCCGGCGTCCACGTTCAGCACTTCGCAATACTTCTTCACCAGCGCAATCGCCGGCAGGAAACGCTCGCGCTGCAGTCCGTTCTCATACAGCCGGTCCGGCGCGATATTGCTGGTCGCCACCAGGGTGACCCCGCGCGCGAACAGCTTTTCAAACAGGCCGCCCAGCAGCATGGCGTCAGTGATGTCGGTGACGAAGAACTCGTCGAAACAGATCACCACGGCCTCTTCCTGCAGGCGGTCGGCCACGATCTCCAGCGGATCACGCGTGCCCTTGAGGGCATTCAGCTCCTTGTGCACGCGCTGCATGAAACGGTGGAAATGGATGCGCAGCTTGCGGCGGAAGGGCAGCGCCTCGAAAAACAGGTCCATGAGGTAGGTCTTGCCGCGCCCCACCCCGCCCCACATATACAGGCCCAGCACCGGCTCGCGCTGCTGCTTCTGCAGTTTCAGCCGCGACAGCCCGCGCGCCTCGCGGGCGGCCTCGTAGCGTTCGGTCAGCTCGTCCTTGACCCGCTGCAGGTGCCGGACGGCATCGGCCTGGGCCTCATCGCGGTGGAAATCGGGACGGCGGAGATCGTGCTGGTAACGGCTGAGCGGCATGACAAAGGGGTTTCCTGACCAAAACTGCAAATAACGAGACTGGCCAGTCAGGGGCGGCAGTTTACCGGCTTGCAGCGCCAGCGCAACACCCGGACGGCCCGGACTGGTCTCTCGGAGCCTTAAGGAGGTCTCTCACAGATAGGGCGCCAATTCTGCCTTCAGCGCGGTCAGACGGCCATGGAAGAAATGACCGGTGCCGGCAAAACGGACCAGCCGGGGCGGCTGCGGGCGGGAGGCGACCCAGTCGGCAACGGCGGCCGGGTCCACGACATCGTCGTCATCACCCTGGAAAACCAGGGTCTGGGCGGGCGGAACGAGGGCGGTGAAGCCCTCGTATTGAACGGGCGGCGCGACCAGCACCAGCTGCCGCAGCAGGCCCGCGGGCAGCCGCACCGACGTGGCCGCGGCCACCCATGCACCGAAGGAAAAGCCGGCCAGGTCCAGCTCATGCAGGCCATGCTCTACGCGCAGCCACTCCAGCACTGCCAGCAGGTCGTCGACCTCGCCGCGGCCTTCGTCATGCACGCCGGCACTGCCGGCGGTGCCGCGGAAATTGAAACGCAGGGTGGCATGCCCCGCATCGCGCCAGGTCCGCGCCAGCGTGGTCACCACCTTGTTGTCCATGGTCCCGCCCTGCAGGGGATGCGGATGGCAGATCACGGCCACACGCGGATTTTTCGCCGCAGATGGCCACCACATCGCTTCCAGCACGCCCGCGGGACCGGGGAGGGAGACTTTCTCTTCAGGGGCAGTCGTCATGGGATTTCCTGGCAATTCTTTTCAGGCGGGACGTGATTGGTGAGGCGGGGTCATGCTATAGACTATGGCAAATGCAGGAAACACTGGCGCCATCATCGACACGGCCACGCCCATCACGACCAGCGCCAGATGTGACGCCAAGTACTTAGGGAGCAAAGCATGAGCTGGCTGCTTTACATCATCGTGTTCGGCCTCGGCGGTTTCGGCGGCTATGCGCTGGCCAAGGCCCGCAATCCGGATTCGCGCGTGCGCGAGCTGGAGGAGCATCTGCATACGCTGCAGAGCAAATACGATCACTACCAGGAATCGGTGACCCAGCACTTCGTCACCACCGCCCAGCTCGTCAACAACCTCACCAGCAGCTATCGCGAAGTGCATGACCACCTGCAGCAGGGCGCTGCCAGCCTCTGCGCCGACAACCGCCGCCAGGGCAGCAACAATCCCGCCTCCGCCTTCGACAAGCTGGATGCACCGCGTGGCAACACCCTGCAGGGCACGCTGGTGGACGACCACTACGCCGTGGAGCCGCCGCGCGACTACGCCACCAAGAAACCCAGCGACAAGGGCACGCTGGACGAGGACTACGGTTTCCGCGACTGAAAGCCGCCCCGCCTTGCAGGCCCGCCTCGGCGGGCCTTTTCATTCCTGCCATCGCCGCCCCGGACACCGCCATGAACGCCCACGCCCTGCTGATCTACTGCCGCCCCGGCTTTGAAAAAGAAGCCGCTGCCGAAATCCAGTTCATCGCCGGCAGCCACAATATCGGCGGCTATGTGAAAACCCGCCCCGACAGCGCCTATGTGGTTTTCCTGCCGTATGAGCCCCTGGATGCGGCGCAGCAGACACTCATCTCTTTCCGTGAGCTGGCCTTCGCGCGGCAGCTGGTCTTCCTCTTCTCCGCCGAACCCTGGCAGCTGCCGCCCAGCAGCCGCATCACGCCCCTGCTGGACCTGCTGCGTGACTGCGACATGCGGTTCCGTACGCTGCGCCTGGAAACCGCCGATACCAACGAGGCCAAGGAACTCTCGGGCTTCCTGAAGAAATTCACGCCGGCCATCGAATCCGCCCTGAAGAAAAGCGGCATGCAGCAGCGCGAGGCCGAGGCCACCCTGCATCTCTTCTTCCTGGACTCGAGCACGCTCTTTGCCGGCCTGTCGCTGCCTGGCAACGCCTCGCCCTGGCCGCTGGGCATTCCGCGCCTGCGCTTTCCGGCCGGCGCCCCCAGCCGCTCCACCCTCAAGCTGGAAGAGGCCTTCCTCTATTTCCTGGATGCCGAACAGCGCCGCGAACTGCTGCGTGAGGGCGGCACCGGCGTGGACCTGGGCGCCGCTCCCGGCGGCTGGACCTGGCAACTGGTGAAGCACGGCCTCATGGTGACCGCCATCGACAACGGCCCCATGGACGAGGCCCTGATGCAGAGCGGCCAGGTGGAGCACCTGAAAGTGGACGGCTTCCGCTACCGGCCCGAGCGCCCGGTGACCTGGCTGGTCTGCGACATGGTGGAAAAACCGGCGCGCATCGCCGAACTCTGCGCTGGCTGGGTAGCCGATGGCGTGGCCGCCCAGGCCATCTTCAACCTCAAGCTGCCCATGAAGAAGCGCTATGAAGAGGTGCAGATCTGCCGCGACCTCATCAGCCAGCGCATGGGCGCCCTGCCCCATCGCCTGGAAATCAAACAGCTGTATCACGACCGCGAGGAAGTCACGGTCTGGCTGCGGCGCTGACGCATTTGCCCGGCTGCCCGTCTTTGCGGTAGCGGCGGCCACCTCCGGCCCGGTCCCGGCTGCTAGCATCCGCTACGGTCAAAATCCCCGGAAACCCGCGATTCGCCTGTATCCGGCCCGGATTTTTCGGGTATTCTTGGCCACTTGTGACCGGGGTCACACCCTCTCCGGCGCAAAACACGAACACAGCGGCTGCTACATCCCCGCCGTCAAAGCGTAAAAAAGCGACACATCAAAAGAATCACGGCCGCCTCCCCGGCGCCGTAAAACAAGAAACGGGTAAAACACGATGAGCCAAGCAGGCACCCCCTCCGGAGGTCCGAAGTTCCTGGGCCGTACGGCGACCGAGTGGTTTCTCAGTCTCCCTATCTTCACGCTGCTGCTGCTGACACTGATCATCGGCACCGGGGAGATGTTCCACGGCCAGCTGCTGCGCATGGGCGAAAGCATGTTCGGCGACAGCAAGGCCGGCGTGCAGTACTTCATGCTGCGTGCCGACCCCACCGCGCCTGATTGCGACCCGCATCCGGACATCGATGCCGCCGTCAACGCCGAAGTCAGCAAGGGCGGCAGTGGTGGCAGCGGTGATGCCATCGACGCGCTCTTCGCCGATGAAGTGCTGGATCCGGCCGCAGTGCGTTCTTCCATCGAGAAGGCCGCCCAGCTGTGCCAGGAAAAGCACGAGATGTACAAGAGCATCTCCTCGCACCTGACACCGGGCGTGAAGGCTTATCGTGCGGTTGAAACCTCGTTCTTCTGGCTCTTCCATTTCGGCACGGAAAACCGCGCCCTGGTGCTGTTGCTCATGGTGGCCATCGCTTCCATCAACACCACCCTGGGTGAGCACCACATCGCGCTGCGTCCGCCGAAAACCCGCGTCGACTTCCGCGTGTATTCGCTCACCATGTTCGCCGCGAACGCGCTGCTCACCTTCTCCTCGGTGATGTACCTGAAGATGCAGCTGGACTCAGGCATCCCGATTGAAAAGCCCTTCCTGAACTACATCTGGATAAGCATGTTCTCGGTGCTGTCGCTGATCAGCCTGAAACAGATCCTGTTCATGCCGGAACGTGCCCAGCCGGGCGGCAAGGTCGGCATGGCGCTGCTGTCCATCCCGCTCTATGCCTGGATGTCGCTGATCGGCGGCACCTACTTCATCCTGCACAACCACTACTCGGCACAGGCGATTTACCTGAACCAGATGGTGGAGCTGTCCAATATCTTCCTGAACCTCGCGCTCTTCATCTGGACCGGCATGATGCTGAAGCAGACCCAGGTGGTGGACCGTTTCCTGGACATCCTGCGTCCCTGGAAGTTCTCGCCGGAAATGCTCACCTACTTCATCCTCCTGGGTGCCGCACTGCCGACCGCCTATACCGGTGCCTCCGGTATCTTCGTGATCGCCGCCGGCTCGCTGATCTATAACGAAGTGCGCCATGCCGGCGGCAACCGCCAGTTCGCGCTGGCCGCCTCCGCCATGTCCGGTTCGCTGGGTGTGGTGCTGCGTCCCTGCCTGCTGATCGTGCTCATCGCCGCCCTCAACAAGCAGGTGACCACGGCACAGCTCTACGGCTGGGGCGTGTGGGTGTTCTTCCTGACCTCCACCCTGTTCCTGATCGCCGCTCAGATGTCGCGCCAGCAGAAGGTGAAGATCGAGTCGCCGGCCGTGGCCGTGCCGGGCATGATCCGCGCCTTGAAGCCCGTGATCCCCTATGTGGTGATCACGCTGGTCGTGGTCTTTGCCTACCGCTACCTGCTCAACACCAAGCTGGACGAATTCACCGCGCCGGTGATCATGCCCATCATCATGATCGTGCTGGTGATCTTCGACCGCATGCGTCGCGACACCAAGCAGACCCCGCTGTCCGAAGTGGAAGGCCAGCCGCATGAAATTCCGGAGCCCGGCCTGGGTGCCGTGGAAAAATCCATCCGTTACTCCACCAATGAAACCATCGGCCACATCGGTGCGCTGATCCTGCTGATGGCGCTGTCGCTGTCCATGGGCGGCGTGGTGGAACGTTCCGGCATCATGGAAAACTTCCCGCACACCTTCTCCAACGTCTGGATCGCCATGACCTTCCTGATGGTCTCCAAGGTCATCCTCGGCATGATCATGGACCCCTTCGGTGCCGTGATCCTGGTGTCCGCGACGCTGGCGCCCATCGCCTACAACAGCGGCATCGATCCGGTGCACTTCTGGATGATGGTGCTGGTGGC
>DASUXS010000235.1:0-3831 GCA_036377855.1 Moraxellaceae bacterium | reverse complement strand
GCCTGAACGCACCATTCCGCGCTCAAATCCAGCGCTCCGAAGAAGGCTCCGAAAGGGGCCTTTTTCTTTTTCTGGATATGTCGATGCGGCGTTGCGAGGGTGGGCTGCGGTGCTCATGTGCTACAAGCACACTCCGCTCCTCACACCACCCTGCGCCTTGCCTCACCGCACGATGACGCGCTCAAATCCAGTGCTCCGAAAAAGGCGCCGAAAGGGGCCTCTTTCTTTTTCTGGGTATGTTGGTTTGGCGTTGCGAGGGGGTGCTGCAGGATGACGTGCTCAAGTCCAGGGCTCTTTTCCGGCGCTGCCTTTAAAGAAAAACCCCGCTTCGGCGGGGTTTTTCTTTAAAGGCCTCAACTTTCCAGGGCCACTGTCGCCCCGGCGAAGGCCGGGCCCCGCTGCCTTTTGCGGCAGTGAAAAAAAACCGCATTGCCGCCAAACCTCCGTTCGCCCTGAGTTTGTCGAAGGGCCGCTGCATTTTTACAGGCCGCCAAAGACGCCGGGGCCCGGCCTTGGCGAAGGCCGGCAGGGGTTGCTAGCCCTGCCGGCAGGTTTTACGGCGCCTGGGTTGAAGCCTGGTCAGCACTCCCTTTGCGGGAACCTCAGCGCGGTACCGGCAGGTTGCTGCGCAAGGCCAGCTCGGCGGCAGGCGGCGGCACAGGACGTGTCTCGCGGTCATGGCGGCGCTCGTCCGGTGTTTTGCCCAGCTCGGTGGCCAGCCGGCCGAACAGCGTCTGGAAGGCGGCCAGGGTCCATTGCCCGAACACCGTATGCCCGCCTTCATAGGCCTGTTCCTGGTATTCCTCGAAGGTGGTGACATAACCCATGTATTCATTGCAGTAGGTGCAGAGCAGCACTTGCGCCACACCTTGCTGCTGCAACACGGCCTGCACGCTCTCGCGTAGACGGCGGCCTGCCGTGGTGGTGAATTCCCCCGGTGCACAAACCAGGGCGAGAGAACCCAGGCGCAGGATCTGCAGCGGCAATACCGACGGTACCAGCGCGCTTTCGCGCAGGGCGCCCAGCCGGGCCTGGCGTTTCAGTTCCTTGACCAGGGGATCGGCGAAATCCGGCAGCATCAGCGCGGCCAGCGGCTGGCCCAGCACTTCCTTGCGGCCGGCTTCCAGCAGGATGGCTTTCGGCCCCTGTGCAGCATAAAGCTGCTGGTAATAGCCGGCGGCCGCTGTGTCCTGCTTTCGATTTTCCAGGCGACGCTTCTGCACGGCCTTGGCCAGGCGTGCTGCCAGCAGGCCCAGCGCTTTCGGCATGCCGGGACCATCCACCGGCGTGCCGGTGAAAAAAGCGACGCCATGGCAGGGTTCGCTGGTGCGGGCGTCATGACGTCCCTTGGCGAAAGCGGGATCGGCCTGCTGCCGGCTGAAATCGGCGTAGCTGAAAATCGCATCGATGCCGCCTTGCAGCACCGTGCCGCTGGTCTCGGCGATATACAGCGCCTGCTCGCTTTGACGCTGCCCGTTCTGCCGGGCATAGGCGTATTCGGCTGCACCGCGCAAGGCGCGACGTCGTGCCGCCTGGCCGGGGCCGTGGTAGTGCGGTGACACGTCACCGGCCGTGGCCTGCGCGAAAATCGCGACAGCATCGGCGCTGCCCCGCGCCTGCAGTTCTTGTTCGGCATGGCTGGCGGCATAGCCTTTGTTGTCGCCGTCATGCTTTTTCTGGCCGCTGCCGACACAGGTGGCATGCACGCCAAACAGCGACAGCAGCGCCAGCAACCTGCCTTCGCGACGGAAGGCCAGCACCTGCATCTGGCGGTCCAGGGCCAGGTGGGTTTCATCTTCGCGACGCGGCTGCACATCCGGATTGCGGTTGTAGGCACGCAGGGAACGGTTCCAGGCCACCTGCAAGGCATCGTCGAAACGGCCC
This sequence comes from Moraxellaceae bacterium, assembly GCA_036377855.1. GTDB lineage: Bacteria > Pseudomonadota > Gammaproteobacteria > Pseudomonadales > Moraxellaceae > UBA2031. The sequence goes on along the minus strand of DASUXS010000235.1, from coordinate 1,947 downwards.
TGCTGCAGGCTAACCTCGGTTGGCGCGACGCTGCGCCAGGCCTGCAGGATGGCTGCGGTGCTGGCCGCCACGATTCTTTCCACATGCTCGGGCACAAAGCCCGGCGTCACCACGTTGTAGAGCGCATCCTGCGTGCAGCCGCCGGGGCCGGAATGCGTATGCGTGCAAGTCAGCACGAAGGCTTCTTCGTGGAAGGCCTCGCCCATTTCCTGGCGCAATTGCCGGCAGACACCTTCACGCATGGCGTGGGTGACATAGCCCAGGTCCAGGCAGCAGAAGACCAGGGCCTGGCCGCTGGCATCCGCGATGAAAAAAGCGCGGGCAAACAGCGGACTCTGTTCGCCTTCGGCGCGGTGATGCCACATGCCATAGCCCTGCATGGCATAGCCACGGGGTGTGATGCCGATATTCCGTTTTGCCCATCCCGCCTGAAACATTGCCGCTCCGTTCTTTTTATTCCGTTCTTTTTACTCAGTTGTTGAGTGCGCGTTATTCAGTTGTCGAGCGCGCGGCGGTAGGCCGCCTGCGTGATCATGGCCAGCCAGGGCCGTGGCACTAGGCGGGTCGCCAGCAGCTGCGCGCGATTCAGGCGGCCCGGCACGAACAGGGCCTTGCGCGCGATAAAGGCCTGCAGGCCGTCGCGGGCGCAGCTGTCCACATCTTGCAGGAAGGGTGAGTTCTCGAAATAGCGCAGACGGCTGTTCTGCGTCATCGCGGTGTCTATACCGCCTGGTGCGAACACGGTCAGGGAAAGTCCCTGCTCGCGCAGCTCCTGGCCCAGGCTGAGGCCGAAATTGCTGACAAAGGCTTTGCTGCCGGCATAGGCGGCCTGGTAGGGCACGGGCACGAAACCGGCGATGCTGCTGACCAGCAGCAGGGCGCCACCGCTGTTTTGCCTGGCCATATAAGGGGCGAACAGGCTGGCCAGCTGCACCAGGCTGCTGACATTGGTGTCCAGCAACTGACGGAAATCCGGCCAGGACAATTCTTCATGGCGGCCGAAATGCGTGATGCCGGCATTGAGGATGACGCCCTGGATGACGGCGTGGGCGGTGGCCTGGTCGAAGACCCGTTGCACATCCGCCTCGCGGCTGAGGTCGGCGGCGATGACCTGGCATTGCGCGCCCAGCTGCTCCAGCTCGGTGCGCAGGGCCTGCAGCTTTTCCGCGCGGCGGGCCACCAGCACCAGATGGGCACCGTGGTCGCGCACCAGCTGGCGGGCCATGGCCTCGCCCAGGCCGGAGGAGGCGCCAGTGAGCAAAACCCAGCGGCCTTGCAGTGATAGGGGGGCGATCATGGGAAGCAACTCCTTGGCGGCAGGGAGGGGGCGGCCCGGGTGGGGGAGGGGATATCATCCCCTGCACCTGCCTGACTGGGCCGGGGGCAAGGCGAAGCTGACTATAATTCAGGTTTTTGCCGTATGACCAGCAGCACGATTCTTCAACGAGCCACCAAAGCGGCCAGGTGGCTGGGACGTGTCGTGACGGTCGTCGGAAACTGTTCCACCCGCCTGTCTTTGCGAAGCATTTCCTTGAGGGCCCCGGGGGCCCATGTTAAAAAGCGCCGACCGATGGATATCGGATCAGGCTGACCGGTCAGGCAGCCCACAAGGAAGATAACAACAATATCGAGGGGACCATGCGTCCATTCCGTTTCCTGTTCCTGCTGGCATTTGGCGGGGCCTTCGTTTCGTCTCCCGCTCTGGCGGACAATTGTGCCGACCTGGCCACCCGCTTTTCAGGGGTCGAGCGTTTCAGCATGAAAATTGCCGAGCTGGACGAGCTCAAGACCTGTATCAACATGATCCTGCGTGAGAAGATCAGCGCGACCTCCAGCGAGGCCCGCGGCAGCACGTCGCCGGCTTCCGCGGCGGAGGGTTCCGCCCAGGCGACCCGCCCCAAAGCTGCCCCCGCTCTCCAGGATGCCGAATAAGCCTTTCATCACAGC
>DASUXS010000234.1:0-3666 GCA_036377855.1 Moraxellaceae bacterium | reverse complement strand
CGGTGGCGGCCTGCCAGCTGGCATGCGTTGTGTTGTAGTTCGCCCAGGCGCTGTCGTAGACGGCCTTGTCTTCGTGGTAGGTCTGCCAGGCCCCTGCATACGCGGGATCCGTCTCTGCCCCAGCGGGAGGGACAGGCTCGGCCATCACTGGCGCTGCCGGCTCGGGTGCAGGCGGCGCGATCTGGAAATAACTCCAGGCGGCATTGCCGGCGGCGTAGTCGGCCATGGGCAGCAGGGCACAAGGGTCGGCGGCGCAATCTTCGGTTTCACCGACCTGCGGCAAGGGCGTCTTGCCGGGCTCGGGAGCCACCGCGGTTTCGGCGGCGGCTGTCTTCCAGCGGTATTTGTAGGTGCGGCTCCAGCTATATCTTTCGAAATTTCCGATGTCGTATTGATTGTTATTGCCGTCGTCAGCCGGGTCCAGAGAGAACAGGGTCTGCGGCGTGCCAACCGGTGCGATCTCCGTCTGGAAATCGGCATTGCGATTATTCAGGGTGGCGACCGCCAGGCTCAGGGCCGTACTGGCCTCTATCTGGCTGCCGATATTGTCCACTTCTCCGGCTTGCCCGATGGTCATGCCATTACTGTCCAGCGCACCGCCTATGGCCATCGCACCGCCGCTGAAAATCAGCGCATCGTGTTCATTGCGCAGCAGGACTACACCGATATCCAGCCGGTCGCGGGCAGCGATCACGGCCGCCGTGCTCACGCCGCTCAGGACTTCATCGGTATTCAGCAGAGTGCCGGCCTGCAATGCCAAGTGGTCGCCGTAAATACGGCCCGTACCCTTATTGCCGAGCATGTTGCCGATGACGAGGCGCACGTCACCGCCGTCGATAAGACCGCGGTTGATCAGCGTATCGCTGACGTTGAGCCGCAGGGTGGCGGCATTGATTTCGGCGCCAGCGCTGTTGTCCGCGCGCGTGGCCTGCAAGGTGAGATTGCCGGTGGAAAGCAGTTGCCCCTGGTTGCTGACCAGGCCTTTGCTGCCGAGCTGGAGATCGGTACCGGCCTGGATAAGACGGCTGTTGGTGAAATCCTGATCCAGGCTGATGGCAATACGGCCGGGGCTCAGCAGCTTGCCGTCGCCACTGAGGCTGGCCATGGCCAGGGCGAGGCTGCGGTCGGCGATCACGGTGCCGTCCGTGTTGAGCATTTGCAGCGCGCGCTGGCCCGGATCGCTGTCCTGCAACAGCAGATCGCCTTGCGCTGACATCAGGCCGGCACTGTTGTTGATATCGCCATGACTGGTCACGCTGAGTTTGTCGCTGGCGCGCAGCGCGCCCTGCGTGTTGTCCAGGGTATCGAGCTGCAAGTTGAGCGTTCTCCCTTGCAGGCCTCGGGCATCTCCCAACGTATTGTTGTTAAGCAGGGTGCCGGCCGTGATCGCCAGCGTGGCGCCGGCGTAAAGCAGGCTGTCGCGGTTGTCGATCACACCACTGCCCAGCATCAGGCTTTGGTTGCCCTGCGCCTGGATAATGCCGCCGCTATTGTTCAGCGCGCTGGCACTGAGGCTGATGTCCCCTGCGCTGCTGATCAGGCCGCCGCTGTTATCCACGTCGTGCGCTTCGAGCAGCTGCCGGGGGGCGGACAATATCGCCGCTGTCGTCTGCAGGGTTTGTCCGGCGCTGAGCGCAAGCTGGCGGCTGGCCTGCACCGTGGCCCGGTCCAGGTTGAGATTGCCGGGCGTCGTGAAGCGCATATCCGCTGCCTGTGCCTGGCTGCCGGCGAGATCGATGTTGGCCGCCTGGAGCGTGAGCGCGGAGCCCGCCAGGACCTGGCCATGCAAGCTGATATCACGGGTCGCCTGCAGGCTCAGCGTACCGTTGTCATGCAACCGGCCTTCCGTATCCAGGCCAGCGGCCAGCAAGGAGCCGGGCGCGCTGTCGATACGGCCATCGCTGCGCAGGCTGACATCCTGCCCGGCGGCCATGATGTGGCGATTGTCGACATCGCCTGCCGCCACCACGGACAGACTCTGCTGCGCGTACAGCATGCCGCTGTTGTCCACGCCCTGCTGCGTCGTGATGTTCAGCGCAGTGCTGGCATTGATACGTCCGCTATTGCTGAGCTGGCCATGGATGTCGACAAGCACATCGCCCGCGCTGGCACCGATGGCACCCGCATTCGCCACGCCCACACCGGCTTCCGTGCCGACCAGATGGATCTTGCCGGCATACATGCCGCCCAGCGCGGACACATCGACGGCATAGCGCGGCGCGGCGCCTGCCGCCGTCGCCAGTCCCAGCACCGCTGGCGCGGCATCGCCAGTGGCGGCCTCAACCTGCGCCGCCCCTGTCACGATATTGAGCTGCTGCGTCCACAGTCCCGCGTTCAGCTGCACGGCGCGCGCGATCACATCGCTGTAATCGCTGCGCGTGGCATCCATGCCCAGGCCTTCGATGCGGATGGTGCCGCGCTGCACGACAAAGGCTTCGAGGTTGCCGTTGTTCAGCACCGGGCTGCCCGTGGTCAGCGTGCTGCGGCTGGCATTGATGAAGCCGCAGCCGTTGCAGCTGATGCCGGCGGGATTGGCCACCACCACCTGCGCGCGCTGCCCCGCGACTTCGATATAGCCCTGCAGCAGGCTGGGCGAAGCCGAATTCACTTCATTCAGGATCACCCGCGCCGGGCCACGGGCCAGCCAGGGATTGGCCGTAACCCAGCCACCCAGCTGCGTCTGCACATCCACGCGTGAATTATTCAGGATGACGCCCTGCGAGCCGACATCGAACTGGCTGTAGCTGTTGCGCGACACACCGGCCGCACTGGGTGTCTGGATATTCACCTGGGGCAGGCCATTGGCCGTGTTCAGCACGATAGGCCGCTGCGTGGCCGGTGCCAAGGCGTCGGCCACGATATCCGCCTGCGCCGGCCCCACTACCACTAACAACCCCAGCGCCAGGCGCACGCCAGCGCGCAAGGCCGGCACGAGCCCGCAAAATGTGCCGGTCGTGCTTGCCAGAGTGGCCGGGCTTTCCGTAGCAGCGGACGCCTGGCCATGGGCGATGCGCGCGCTTTCCGCCACCACCACGCGACGCTGCAGGACCCGACTGAAAATGACGCGGTAGCAATTCTTGTTCATGGCTGTCCCCGGCCCCGCCTTGCGACCGTCGTTGGTTTAAAAGGAATAATTCAGGCTGAATCCGACCGGCGTGTGCACCGACCGGAAGCCCTCTGGCTGCTGCAGGGGGCGGCTGACAAAAACGTCGTAGCTGAAACCGCCACTGCCGCCGCGCAGTCCCAGCGCTGTCCCCATCAGGCTTTTGCCCAGCAGCGCCTGCGCGGAGGGCCCGTCCACACGGCCAGCGTCCAGTCCCAGATAAATTTCCTGCCGGCTCTGCAGCAGCGGCAGCGACAATTCATTGCGCCACACATAGCCGCGCTCGGCAGAAAGCGTCTGCTCGCCATCGAAACCGCGCACGGTGTAACGCCCGCCTATCGAAAATCGATCCAGCGGCACCAGCGGCGTGCCATTCCATTGCGCCCGCCAGTCGCTGTTGAAGCGCAGGGCCTGGCCCCCGGCCTGGAAGGGCCAGGTCAGCTGCAGGGAGGCGTTGCGCAGCACAGGGCGGGAGGTGCCCTCGCCAAAAGGCTCTTCCGGCGCCGGCAAGGCGTCGCGCGCGCCGGTGCCATGCAGATAGCTGTAGGAGGCGCTCAGGGTGA
>DASUXS010000233.1:0-3508 GCA_036377855.1 Moraxellaceae bacterium | reverse complement strand
TGTGGGCGATGCCGGCGCGCGGGCATTCCAGGCCGATCTTGCGCATGGCCTGGTCGAAGAGCTTGCGGTCTTCGGCCTTGCGGATGGCGTCCTTGGAAGCGCCTATGAGTTCGCAACCGAATTTTTCCAGCACGCCATGGCGATCGAGATCCAGCGCGCAGTTCAGTGCGGTCTGGCCACCCATGGTGGGCAGCACGGCGTCAGGACGTTCTTTCTCTATGATCTTGGCGACGGTCTGCCAGGTGATGGGCTCGATATAGGTCGAATCCGCCATCACCGGGTCGGTCATGATGGTGGCCGGATTGGAGTTCACCAGGATGACGCGGAAGCCTTCCTCGCGCAGGGCCTTGCAGGCCTGGGCGCCGGAATAGTCGAACTCGCAGGCCTGGCCGATGACGATGGGGCCGGCGCCAATGATCAGGATGCTTTTGATGTCGCTACGTTTTGGCATGGGTCTGACTCTTAACCTTTGCGGGCCTGCATCAATTCAATGAAGTGGTCGAACAGCGGCGAGGCATCGTGCGGGCCGGGGCTGGCTTCAGGGTGACCCTGGAAGCTGAAGGCCGGCTTGTCGTTGCGATGTATGCCCTGGTTGGAGCCGTCGAAGAGCGAGCGGTGCGTCACGCGCAGCGTGGCCGGCAGCGTGGATTCGTCCACCGCGAAGCCATGGTTCTGCGAGGTGATCATCACCGTGCCTTTCTCGATGTCCTGCACGGGATGGTTGGCGCCGTGGTGGCCCAGGCCCATCTTCACCGTCTTGGCGCCCGAAGCCAGGGCCAGCAGCTGGTGGCCCAGGCAGATGCCGAACACCGGAATGTCGGTATTCAGGAATTCCTTGATGGCGGCAATGGCGTAGTCGCAGGGCTCGGGGTCGCCGGGGCCGTTGGACAGGAAGATGCCGTCCGGATTCTGCTTCAGCACTTCCGCGGCCGGGGTCTGCGCCGGCACCACGGTGACGTCGCAGCCGCGGTCCACCAGCATGCGCAGGATGTTCACCTTCACGCCGTAGTCATAGGCCACGACCTTGAACTTGGCGGGGGCAGTCGGGGTCACATGGCCCTTGCCCAGGATCCAGCTGCCCTCGGTCCAGCGGTAGCTGTCCTTGACCGACACCACCTTGGCCAGGTCCATGCCCTTGAGGCCGGGGAAGGCCTTGGCGGCGGCGAGGGCCTTGGCTTCATCGACCGAGTCGCCGGCGATGATGGCGCCGTTCTGGGCCCCCTTCTCGCGCAGGATGCGGGTCAGGCGGCGGGTGTCGATGTCGGCGATGCCGACGATGTTGCGGCGCTTGAGGTAGTCCGACAGCGTTTCCTGGGAGCGGAAGCTGGAGGGGATCATGCTCAGGTCGCGGATGATGAGGCCGGCGGTCCACAGCTCCCGGGCCTCCTCGTCCTCGCTGTTCATCCCCGTGTTGCCGATATGGGGATAGGTCAGGGTGACGATCTGGCGGGCATAGGACGGATCGGTGAGGACTTCCTGGTAGCCGGTCATGGCCGTGTTGAACACGACTTCGCCGCTGCTGATGCCATCGGCGCCTATGGATGTCCCCCGGAAGACGCTGCCGTCTTGCAGGACGAGAAGGGCGGGCTTGCTCAAACCTACCTCCGAAGTAAGGAATGCTGGCGGGACGCGCCCGTGTAAAAAAGCGAGAAAGAGGGGCTCCTTCTCGCTTTTTATTAGGACTCATCCGGAATTTTGAGGGTGCCGGACCGTGCGGAGACCCGCACCGGGCACAGATTGAGCGCGAATTCTACGGAAAAGCCCCTTTTGTGTCCACGACGGTGCGGGGCGATGACGCCCGACAAGGCGTGTCCGGCGGGTCAGCGCCACCGTATGGCTAGCACTTGCCGCCGGTCGGCGGAGTCTCTCTTGCTAGGGGACTCCCCCTTATGCTGCGATGCCTTTCACGGGGTGGCCGTCAACCGCATCACAAAGCCGCCTCAAGACCACGGACGAGCAGTCTCTTAAACAAGAAGAAAGGTCTGAGCCAAAATGGACCCGCAAGAACTAGACAACCTGCGTCAGCAACTGGACAACAAGGGCTGGCGCCTGCGTTTCCCCCGCGCCCTCGAGGGCGAATTCCAGCGCGACTATGCCCTGCGCTACCGCACCCACATGCAGTTGGCCATGTTGCTGGGCGCCTTCGCCCTGCTGGCCTGCGGCGTGGTGGACCCCTTCTGGATGCCCTCCGTGGCCACCGAGCTGTGGACCATACGCCTGATGATGGTCCTGCCCATGCTGGGCCTCTACCTGCTCTCGCGCACCGCGCTGGGCGAGCGCCATATGCAGCTCTTCGCCGTCATGGGCGGCTGCCTCTGCGTGGGCGGCCTGGTGGCCATCTCCATGCACGCCCTGGAGCCCTTCAACCACTACTACTCCAGCGCCATCACCATGGTCATGCTGGTGGTCTTCGTGCTCTCCCGCCTGCAGTTCGCCTGGGGCGTGGTGGCCGCCATCATCATGCTGATGACGCTGAACGTGGGCCTGCTGGGCTTCGGCAACGGCGGCTTCAAGCTCTGGACCATCAATATGTTCGTGGCCACGGCCTCGGCCATGTTCGCGCTGGTGGGCACCTTCCTCATCGAACGCAGCCTGCGCCAGAACTACCTGCAGTCGCGCCTGCTGAACTTCGAGAAGCATGACCTCGAAGAATCCAACCTGCGCCTGCAGTACCTCACCGCCATCGACGGCCTCACCCAGATCGCCAACCGCCGTTCCCTGGACATGAGCCTGACCACCGAATGGCAGCGCGCCCTGCGCAAGCGCGAGCCCATCGGGCTGATCATGATAGACGTGGACCATTTCAAACTGTTCAACGACACCTACGGCCACCAGGCGGGCGACCAGTGCCTGCGCGGTGTCGCGGATGCGCTGAAAGATTTCGCCCGGCGTCCGGGCGACCTTGCCGCCCGTTATGGCGGTGAGGAATTTGTCCTGGTGCTGACCAATGCCACGGCACAGCAGGCGTCGCTGGTGGCGGAACGCGTGCGCGACAAGATCATGGAGCTGGCGATTCCGCACCAGCGCTCCAGCCATGGCAATGTCACGGCCAGCTTCGGCGTCGCCAGCCTGGTGCCCAACTCCAAGCACAACGGCCCGGAAACCCTGCTGCTGGCCGCGGACCAGGCGCTGTACCGCGCCAAGGAATCCGGTCGCAACCGCGTGGCGGTGGATGGGGCGCCGGACCAGGCGGTGGCTTGAGTCCTTCTCAAATAAAAAAACCGGCTGATGCCGGTTTTTTTATTTCTGAAGCGGGCAACGCCTGGAAACCGTAAAAACGGTGATATTGATTCACGGCAGCAGCCACCACAGGATGCAGCTAACAACCCAACTGTCGCCCCGGCGAAGGCCGGGGCCCAGTGCCTTTGGCAGCCTCGGCAAAAGCAGCAAGCGCCTTGAGAAACCGTTCGCCCTGAGCCTGTCGAAGGGCAGCTGCATACCACAGGCCCTTAAAGACGCTGGGCCCCGGCCTTCGCCGGGGCGACAGGGGTTTAGATAAGACAGGGGA
>DASUXS010000232.1:0-2902 GCA_036377855.1 Moraxellaceae bacterium | reverse complement strand
CTTGCCGGACTTCAGGGTGAGCTTCTGGCCATCCAGGCGCAGCTCGATCTCCGCGCTGGCCGGCAGCGACTTGCAGATGTCCAGGAGCTTGCGCGCGGGCACCGTGATCTCGCCGTCGCCGAACTCCCCGGCAAGGTCGGCCTTGGCCACCAGTTCCACTTCCAGGTCGGTACCCGTCAAGGACAGCTTGCCGCCGTCGACCACGAGCAGGACGTTGGCCAGCACCGGCAGGGTCTGGCGTTTCTCCACCACCCCACACACCTGCTGCAGCGGTTTGAGAAGTTGATCGCGAGAAATGGACAGTTTCATCTTGGCTTCCTTAGGGGTTATGCCTGTAGCAAGCGGAGGAGGTTGTTGTAGTCCTCGGCCATGTTCGGGTCGGAACGCTTGAGGTCGTCGATCTTTTCGCAGGCGTGGATGACCGTGGAATGATCACGCCCATCGAAGGACTGGCCGATCTCGGGATAGCTATGGGACGTCAGCTCCCGGGACAGGGCCATGGCCACCTGGCGGGGACGCGCGTAGGAACGGTTGCGCTTCTTGCCGGTGAGTTCACGCAGGGGAATGCGGTAGTACTCGGCTACCACCTTCTGAATATTCTCGATGCTGATCTGCTTGGCGCGGACCGCCAGCACGTCCTTGAGGGATTCCTTCACCAGGTCGAGGTCGACCGGTTTGCCCTTGAAGCGGGCGGTGGCGATCACCTTGTTGAGGGCGCCTTCCAGCTCGCGGACGTTGGCCTGCACATGCTGGGCGACAAAGAAAGCGGAGGGCTGTGGCAACAGGACGCCGTTCTGCTCGGCCTTCTTCATCAGGATGGCGACGCGCGTCTCCAGCTCCGGCGGCTCCACCTGCAGCGTCAGCCCCCAGGCGAAGCGGGACTTCAGTCTTTCATCCAAGTTATTGATTTCTCTTGGAAATTTATCTGAAGTCAGGATGATTTGACGGGAGCCTTCCAGGAGGGCGTTGAAGGTGTGGAAGAACTCCTCCTGGGAGCCGCCCTTGCCGGCGAAGAACTGGATGTCGTCGATGAGCAATACGTCCAGCGACCGGTAGAGGCGCTTGAAGTCATTCATCAGATCCCGCTGCAGTGCCGTCACGAAGTCGCCCACGAAACGCTCGGAAGTGATGTAGAGGATACGGGCGTTGGGATTGGCACGCAGTACCGCATTCCCCACGGAATGCATGAGGTGTGTTTTACCCAGACCGGTGGGGCCGTAGATGAAGAGCGGATTGTGTCCGGTGCTGCCCGGCTTCTCGGCCACCTGGTGGCAGGCGGCGAAGGCCAGCTGGTTGGACTTGCCCGACACGAAGTTCTCGAAGGTGAACAGAGGGTTCAGGTTGCTGGACAGGCGGGGCAGGGACTCCGCGGGTGCCGGAGCTACCGGGGCGGCGGCCGAGGGAGCCGTGGCACGCGGGACAGGCACGGCCGCACTGGCCTCGTTGTCGCGGCGACTGCCGACTTCAAGGCTGACATTGTCGACCTGGCCATGGCTGAGATCCAGGGCAAGTTCACGGATACGGCCGAGGTATTTGTCGGCGATGTGGCGGACAAAGAAGGGATTGGGCGCCAGCAGTCTCAGCTTCTGCGCGCCTTCCTCGGCCTGCAGGGGCCGGATCCACATATTGAAAAGATTCTGCGGGAGCTCCTCCTGGAGGCGCTCCATACAGTTGGGCCAGATCGCCACGACATCATCCTGGACTGCAAAACACACTGGGGGCACTGTCCGGTGCGCCCGCGAAAGGCTGTGGATGAATGCCCGTGGAACCAGGGCAAACACCGGGGACAGAAGGAAGGGTGCAAGTTATCCACAAGTTGCCCCGATTTATCAAGAGCCGTCCGGCCCCTGAACCCACAATTTTTGCATATTTCTAAGGGCATGATTTTTATGAACAAAAGCCCCTTATCCACAAGCCATGGCCAAGCTAATAAATAAAGCTCTTGTCTATATATAAACCTATAAGATCAAGAGAGAAGGGCGGGGAGGAAAACCTCGCCTCGTCCCTCCGGGACTCGGCGGACGACCCTGCCCGGGACACGCCAACTGCCCATTGCCAATTTGCTTCCGCCTGCCTAGAATGGCCGCCCTTTCCGACTTGGTCGGATTTCGTTCATTTTTCGAGCAAAGATCATGAAGCGTACTTTCCAGCCCAGCGTGCTCAAGCGCGCCCGCGTCCACGGCTTCCGTGCCCGCATGGCCACCAAGAACGGCCGTGCCGTCCTGGCCCGCCGCCGCGCCAAGGGCCGCAAGCGCCTGACCGTCTGACCCTGGTGATTGGACACGCCCTGCAGTTTTCCGCGGTCCAGCCGCCTGCTGCGGCCGGCGGAATTCCAGGCCGTTTTTGACAGCGCTGGATTCAAGGTAGGCGAATCCGGCTTCCTGTTGCTGGTTCGCCCCAATGGCAGTGACCATCCCCGCCTGGGTCTGGTGGTCGCGAAGAAGAAGGTGCGGCGGTCGGTGGACCGCAACCGGCTCAAGCGCGTGGTGCGCGAGAGCTTCCGCCTGCACCAGGCCGCGCTTCCCGCGGTCGACGTGATCTTCATGGCCAGGAACGACCTGGTCACCCTTGCCAACGCCGACCTGCACCAGGCGCTGGCCCAGGCATGGAAGCGCCTGCGCCGGAAAGCGGAAAGTTCCCGGCCGGCGGGCAGTGGAAACGAGGCATGAAGATCCTCCTGATCCTCCCGATTCGCTTCTACCAGGTCGCCATCAGCCCCCTGATGGCGCCGCACTGCCGTTTTCATCCCACCTGTTCCGCCTACGCCGTCGAGGCGCTGCAACGCTTTGGCGCCGCCCGGGGCGCGTATCTCGCACTCCACCGCCTGATGCGCTGTCATCCCTGGGCCGCCGGCGGCCTCGATCCCGTTCCCACCGAATTTTCCCTGCGCGCCCGCGCGGGC
>DASUXS010000231.1:0-4372 GCA_036377855.1 Moraxellaceae bacterium | reverse complement strand
AACTCCAAAAAAAACAAACCCCGCCTGAAGCGGGGTTTGTTTTTACAGAGGGCGATACTCAGGGCGTAACGATATTGAACATCGGCTCGAACTTGTCCAGCAGGCCCAGCAGGTCGTTCACGGCATCCTTGTTGCCTGACTCCACCTTCACGCGACCGGCTTCTATTTCCTTGTCATAGGTGGTGGCCCCCAGGACGATATTGCCCATGGAGTTCTTGGACAGGGAAATGCTGACATCGGCCTTGGGATCGGTCTTGCCTTCCTGGTAGAGCAGCACGGAATCACCCACCGTCACCAGGTACTGCTTCTTGAGGTCAGGAATTTTCCAGTTGATGGCGATTTTCTTGCCGGCCACTTTTTCCGGATTCACGCGCATGGCCATGTAGTCCAGCACCATGTCCGGCGTCATGGCATTGATGGTGTCCGGCGTGGCGGTGGCAATGCCCGGTACCTTGGGCACGCCGTTGCGCAGTTCAAGCGCACCCATCAGGAAGACATTGCGCCAGGGTCCGGATTCGGCCTGGTAGCCCTGCTGCTCAAGCGAATCCGCCAGCAGGTTGCGGGCGGCCTGGTTGTTGGCATCAGCAAACACCACCTTGCTCATGACCTCGGACACCCAGCGGTAATCCCCCTTGTCGAAAGCCTCCTTGGCTTTCTTGATCACGGCATCGGCACCGCCCATGAATTCCACATAGCGCTTGGCGGATTCTTCCGGCGGCAGCGGATTCAGGTCGGAAGGATTGCCCGAGTACCAACCCATATAGCGCTGGTAGACCGCCTTGGAGTCGTGATTCACCGAGCCGTAATAACCGCGGTTGTACCATTCGTTGCCTAATTCCGGCGGCAGCTTTATCAGCTCGCCCACTTCGGTCATGGTGTAGCCCATATTGATCAGGCGCAGGGACTGGTCATGCAGGTATTTGTAGGCATCGCGCTGTTTGCCCATGAACTTCACCGCGTTTTCCTGGCCCCAGGTCGGCCAGTGGTGGGAAGCGAACACCACTTCGGTCTTGCTGCCCCACATGGCGATGGTTTCATTCAGCGCCTTCCACCACTTGTTGGCATCACGCACCTGCGCGCCACGCAGGGTGTAGAGGTTGTGCAAGGTGTGCGTCGCATCTTCCGCCGCGCAGATGGCCTTGAACTGCGGGAAGTAGAACAGCATTTCGGCCGGCGCTTCCGTGCCGGGGGCCATCTGGAATTCCACCTCAATACCATCGATCACACGCTTCTCGCCGGTTTTCTTGATGAGGTCGGTGGGCGCAATCAGCGTGGAGGAGCCCAGGGAATTGGTCTTGCCCAGGCCGCCGTCCACCTGGCCTTTCTCGCCACGCGGCAGGAAGGCGCCGTACATATAGATGGCGCGACGGGCCATGGCATTGCCGGCAAACACGTTTTCACTCACGGCTTCTTCCAGGAAACCTTCCGGCGCGTAGATCTTCACCTTGCCGGCTTTCACATCCGCTTCGGACACCACGCCCTTCACGCCACCGTAGTGGTCGATGTGGCTGTGCGTGTAGATCACGGCCACCACCGGTTTTTTCGGACGGTTCTTGTAGTAGAGGTCGAGACCGGCCTTGGCGACTTCCGTGGAAATCAGCGGGTCGATGATGATGATGCCGGTCTTGCCTTCCACGATGGTCATATTGGAAAGATCGAAGCCGCGGATCTGGTAGATGCCGTCAACGACCTTGAACAGGCCGTTGTTCATATTGAGCTGTGCATTGCGCCACAGGCTGGGGTTCACCGAGGCGGTAGCCTGGTCCTGTTTGAGGAATTCATAACCTTTCAGCGTCCAGACGACATTGCCCTTTTCACCTTTGATGTCGATGTCGGGCAGGGTGGCGATGAAGCCGCGTTTGGCGTCTTCAAAGTCCTGGCGGTTGCTGAAGGGCAGTTGTTGTTTGAGTGCGTCGTTGGCCTGCTGCGTATTGCTGGTGGCGTCCTTGGAAGCTTCCGCTGCCAGCGCCAGGCTGCTGGCGAGGGCGAGTGCAAGGCCTAACAGGCCTTTTCGGGAATGGCTGTACATGGTGTCCCCCATGATTGTTGTGATGCTCCTGCCTGAGGACAGACGGAGTCCGGACAAGCCTAGTACAGGCGTTTCAATTTGCAGGGCGGAGGCGGGGATTTGATGAGGCGGTCACAGTCCTGAAGGGAAACTGTAAGAAGGGGCGGACTGTAAAGACAAAGCCGGCATGAAGCCGGCTTTGTGTGTGGGCGATGCGTGCAGAGCTATTTGTTGCAGGGCTCCAGATGCTTGCGGGTGTTTAACGGCAGCAACGCCGCCTCCGTAACCGGCCGCGGCTGCCAGGTGGAATACAGCACGCCACCCACCACCAGCACCGCCCCGGCAATCTGCGCCATGGTGACATGCTGGCCCAGGGCCACGCCTATCAGCGCCGCAAACACCGGCACCAGGTTCATGAACAGCGCTGCGGTGCCGGCACCCACTTCCTTCACGCCATCATTCCACCAGAGATAGGCCAGCACCGAGCCCAGCATGCTCATGGTGAGCACGGCGATGGCAACGCCCAGCGGCGGCATCACCCAGAAATCATGCTGCGTGCCCATGGCAAAGGCGCTGATCAGCAGGCCACCCAGCGCAATGCTGCCCGTGGTGATTTGCAGCGGCGGCAGGCCCGTGATGAAACGGCGCGGAATCGTCGAATACACGGCCCAGCTGCAGGCCGCCAGCAACACCAGCAGGTCGCCGATCTGGAAAGACAGCGACAGCAGGGCATGCAGCGAACCATGGCTGACCACCACGCCGACGCCGGCCAGTCCCAGCGCCAGTCCCGCCAGCTGGCGACGGCTCACGCCTTCCCGCATCAGCAGCGCCGACAGGAAAGTGATGAGCGCCGGGCACAGCGCCATGATGAGCGCGCCATTCACCGGCGAGGTGTGCTTGAGGCCGTAGAAAAGAAAGATGTTGAAGCCGCCAATGCCTATCACCGCCATGGCCGTGAGCGGCAGCAGGTTACGGCGCAGTCCGCCCCAGTCCAGGCCCTCGCGCAGGCCAACAAGAGGGACCAGGACCAGTCCCGCCAGCAGGAAACGCCAGCCGCCTATGGATTCCGGCGTCATCGCGCCCACGGCGTATTTGCCCAGGTGGAACATCAGCCCCCAGAAAAAGGCGGTCAGGCCCAGCTTGAGCCAGGTGGTGGGGCGGGTCATGGCGGTCTCCTCCAAGGTGCTTCGGTACTGATCTCTATCCCTTATTCGCGGCCCCCGTTCGCCCTGAGCCTGTCGAAGGGTGAACGGGTTGCCGGGGGATATGAGGAAGATGCTAGTCTCCCGGATATGCAAAGAAAGCCGATTCTTTGCAAAACCGTTTTCCGGATATGGAAAGATCATGAGCGAGCTGCGCGACTGGAACGACCTCAAATACTTCCTGGCCGTGGCCCGCGGCGGCGGCCTCTCCGCCGCGGCCGCCAGCCTGCATACCAGCGCCTCCACCGTCTCCCGCCATATCGACGCCATGGAAGAAAGGCTGGGCATGCGCCTCTTCCTGCGCCAGCAGCGCGGCTACCTGCTTACCGACCGCGGCAGCGAGCTCTTCGCCCATGTCGCCGAGGTCGAACGCGCCATGCAGGCCGTCGAACGCCAGAGCGGCGTGCACGGCGAGGTCAGCGGCACCGTCAAGCTCGCCCTGCCCGAATCCCTGGCCAACTACCTCATCGCCCCCCGCCTGCACGAACTGCATGCCCGCCACCCCAGGCTGCAGGTCGAACTCGTCGTCGCCCGCCACCTCGCCGACCTGAGCCGCCGCGAAGCCGACCTCGCCTTCCGCATCGTCAACCCGCAGCAACGCGACCACGCCCCCGACTACATCGCCCACAAAGTCGGCGCCATGGAGTTCGGGCTCTACACCACCCCCGCCGCCCTGGCCAAAGCCGGTGGTGACTGGAAAAACCTGGAGGTGGTGACCTGGGATGAGTCCTGGCTGAAGCTGCCGATGGTGGAGTGGCTGGCGCAGTTGTTTCCGGGGCGGGCGCCGGCGTTGAGGGTGAACAGTATGCAAACGCAGTATGTGGCAGTGCGGGGAGGGCTTGGAGCCACATTCTTGCCGCTGTTTATTGGTGGGGCGGATTCAGTGCTGGCGCGCATAGAGGTGGGTGAGCTCAAAACCGGGAGGGAGCTGTGGCTGCTTTATCACAGGGATTTAAAGGGGAGTCAGAGGGTGCAGGTGATTAGGGAGTTTGTGGAGGCGGTGTGCAATGGGGCTTGCTGAGAAAGAGCTGCAAGGAGAGAGCATTGTGATGCCTGGTTTTGGATTAAGAAGCGATTAAAAACTGGAGTAAAAATCTCTAGGAAAATCAATTGATTGTAGGTCTTGCTGTGGCGCAGTGACCAGATTGGGTGCCAGTAGGTG